>NZ_QEHP01000109.1:31964-54102 GCF_003094695.1 Chryseobacterium sp. HMWF035
AGAAGTTTTTGTCATCTTTTTTTATGATTACGATCAATACCGTAATTAAAAAGTGAAATATGGGAATTACAGCCGCAACAATGCAGATTCTAAAGCAACAAAAAAGATCGCTTCAGAGATGTATGCAGAAAAAGTAAAATATAAAATGGAATTTTAAAATGTATTTACCCAAGATTCAGTTGTTTCTGGAATTCCTCAAAATACTGCGCAAGATGTAATCCGTCTGCCAAACCGTGGTGCGCTTCTATGGAAACAGGAAGAAATTTTTTCCCGTCTCTCACGCTGAATTTTCCGAAGGCTATCTTGGGAATACATTCTTTAGGGTCGAAATTCGTAGGATGCAGCAGCGCGCTGAAAGATGTCCACGGAATAGAAGTATGTCGGATATGATTGATCGGCAAACCATCATTGCTGATTCCGAGTCCTGTAGAATTTTGTACGGTTTTTACCTGTTCCTGAAGTCTTTCATTAAAAACTTCAAAATCATCAGAAAAATGAAAAAAAGAAAATCCGAAAGTTCCGTCTTCTCTGCCAATTGTGCTTCCTACATGAACCTCATCATATAAAATTACCTCATCATTTACAATTCTCAGTTTCAGCGCATCTACAGAGTTTACGGCAATCATAGATTTGTAAAGATATGCCGCAAAAAACGACTGGTTATTCTTTTTCGCCTCATCATAAGCTTTGGTACAGTCTACTTCCGAAGTAAATCCGAAATACGGACTTTTCATTTTAGAAAAAAATTCGAAATGCTCTTTCCTGTTCCAGCTCTCCATATCTATAATCTTCACTGCTCTATTTTTTGCAAATGTCTGTAAGTTTTATCAATTATAAAAGTTCTGAAGAAATAAATGTATTCTGCAACGTATTTTTGTACAGGATTTGCATTAAAAAATTCAAATTATTATTTAAAGTTTGTGTAAACTAATTTTAAATTTTACCGCAAAAGATACAAAAGACTTTATTGGATTTATTTTAAGTGTTTCAAAAGTCTGCAAAGAGAAAAAAATCTTTTACTTTTTTTAACTTATGTGCTCTTTTTTCCATTTAAGTATTAAACTTAAACAACTAAAGTGTTACAATCTTTTGCATCTTTTGCGGTAAAAAAGTTTAAACAAGTTTTTCAACAAAACTATTGGAAATGAAGGAAAAGACAGGATTTATCGGATTGGGAAATATGGGACATCCCATGGCAAAAAATTTAGAAAAAGCAGGAATTACACTGTCGGTTTATAACAGAACGCCCGAAAAAGCGGAAGATTTTAAAGAAAAATCTATTGTTTGCGATACCGTTGAAGATGTGGTAAAAAACAGCGATATTATTTTCACCATGCTTACGAACGATGCCGCAGTGAAAGACGTTTATCAGAAAATTCTTTCACTTGATATTTCGGAAAAGCTTTTTATTGATATGAGTACGATTTCGCCGGAAATGACGGGAGAAATTTCGAGTGCGGTAAAAATTAAAGAAGCCGGTTTTATCGATGCTCCGGTTGCAGGAAGTACAAAACCTGCTGCAGAAGGAACATTACTGATTATGGCAGGTGGAGAGGAAAAAGATCTTAAAAGAGCCGAACCTTATCTGCAAAAGCTTGGAAAAACCATTAAACATTTGGGAGAAAACGGAAAAGGAATTGCCGCGAAGCTTTCGGTGAACTATTTTCTTTCAGCAATTTATCAGGGACTTGCAGAAACGGTGCTGTTCTCGGATAAACTGGGAATCGACCGTAAAGATATGCTTGAAATTATTAATGAAAGTGCAAGCGGGAGTGGCGCTACCAAAGTAAAAACGCCGCTTTTAACAGAAGAAAATTACGATCCCGCTTTTGCTTTGGATCTGATGCTGAAAGATATTCTTCTGGCTAAAAATGCAGGGGCAGATTTTCCGTTGTCGGAAACTTTAATCAGAACGTATCAGTCTGCTCATGATGAAGGTTTTGGAAAGGATGATGTGATCGGAATCATTAATTATCTGAAAAAATAGCTCAACAAAAATCTTCTGAAAATATATCGTCTTCTGTTATTTTTATGTTAAATTTTTCAATTGTGGTCGGGTTTTTGAATAAACAACAGTAATTAAAATTCAGTTTTAATAGAAAATCAATCACTAAAATATAATATTATGTCAACAGAAAATCTTACCCACACGGAAGCGGTTAAAAAAATTAAAGAATTATCTGAAAAGGCAAGAATCTGTATGTTTTGTACAGAATTGGATAAACTTCCGATCAATTCGCGTCCGATGTCACTTCAGGAAACCGACGACGAAGGAAATCTTTGGTTTATCAGCGGAGATACAAGCAACAAAAACTTTGAAATAAGAGACGATAAAAGAGTGCAGTTGTTTTTTATGAATAATTCTGATTACGAATATCTTTCGGTTTACGGAGATGCTACCATCTACAAAGACAAATCGACGATTGAAGACAAATGGTCACCCATGGCAAAAGCATGGTTTGAGGAAGGAAAAGATGACCCGAATGTATCCATCATCCGTGTAGAACCTAAAGAAACGTATTACTGGAATACGAAAGCAGGAAAACTGGTGAGTCTTTTCAATTTTGTAGCGGCAGCGATTACAGGAAATACGACCGATAATTCTGATGGCGTTGAAGGAAAAGCAACGGTTTAAGCTAATAAAAATTTGTTTAAACTAAAAAAAAAAATAGTTGTGTATTAATACGGTACCTTTTTTAGTTAAATAAAAAGTTTAAGCAGACTAAAAAATTAAGATAAAAAGCAGTGGAGAAATTCACTGCTTTTGTTTTGTCTGATGATTAAAAATTCTTCACAAATCCTATTCCTACATTTCCTTTCTGATAGTAAGGCATCATCATCGCCTGAGATTTTTCCGGATTTCCGCCTAAAAGTTTATTGATTTTCGGATAAAGCCAGTACGCCAGTTCGGTAGACAAAATCCCGAATCCTGCGCCACCGATTACGTCTCCGAACCAGTGTTTATCTTCAGAATTCTGTACACTCCTGTAAAAACCGCCAGAGAATATCCTGAAATTCCCAGCAAAAGATTGTGGTCTTTATATTCCCTGAACATAAACTGCGCCGATGCAAATGCAATGGCTGTATGTCCGGAAGGAAAAGAAAGCCTGTTGGAATGATCCGGTCTTTCTTCTTTTACGGCGTGTTTCAGCGGAATGGTGATGGCAGAAGTGATCATCATGGAAGTTCCGTAGATAATGCTTCTTTCGCGGAAATTATGTTTTCCTTTCACTCCGAAGGCATTCAGCCCGTAAACCAAAACTGCGGGAGCAAACTGTGTATAATTATCCAGTTTAATATGATCCGGTTTATGTTCGCTTATTTCATATTGCGTGGAAGAATTCAGTGTTTTTAGTTCGTCAATACTCAGACTGGCAATTCCGTAGGAAATAAGTACGGTAGGAACGATAAGCTTTTTATAGCTGAACTGATGTGTTTTATCTTCAGGCAGACTTTTCAGAACCATTGCAGAATCTGCATTATCTTTAAACTGCAGACTGTCTGTTTCCTGAGCGCAGATCCATTGAAAACTGCTAACCAATAAAAATAATCCTGTACAGAATTTTCTCATAAGATAAAGGATTTTAATGATCAAAAAAATGATCTGTATCTCCTATCAAAGATAAGTGAATTGTGGAGAAGGTGGTTTAGACATTTAAAATTAATCTTAATTCTTATCCAAGCTAAATAAAAATAACCCACACAAATGTGCGGGCTAAAGCTAATTTATAGAATAAGGCAAAGTTATCCGTTAACAACAATTCCTCCGTTGGGATGAAAAACCTGTCCGGTAAGCTGTGCTGCGTCTTCACTTGCCAAGAAAAGAAAACTGGTGGCAACTTCTTCCGGTGTAGCGTTTCTTTCGAAAGGAGGTTTGTCCGGGTCTTCTTCCTCTTCATCAAAAGTTTCTTCTGTTAAAGGCGTTGTTACCGGTCCCGGAGCTACTGCATTCACGCGGATTCCTCTGGGTTTTGCCTGTAATGCTAAAGATCTTGTAAAGGAAACAATGGCTCCTTTGGTTGCTGAATAATCCAACAGTTCAGGATGTCCCTGATACGCCGCTGCAGATGTCGTATTAATAATGGAACTCCCCTCTTTCAGATACGGAAATACAACTTTGGTTAACAAAATCATTCCGATGATATTTGAATTGAATGTTGTCCGGATATTTTTTTCTTCCAGCTCTTCAATATTTTTCGAAGGGAACTGAATTCCCGCATTGTTCACAAGAATATCGATTTTTCCGAATTCTGAAATTACTTTTGAGGTTACCTCTTCGCAAAATTCATAATCATTAATATCCCCTTTGAAAACAGAGCATTTTCTGCCCAGATTTTCAATTTCTGACTTTGCTTCGCGGGCATTTTTTTCATCCGAATGATAAATGATCGCAATATCTGCGCCTTCTTCAGCAAAAAGCAGGGCTACAGCTTTTCCGATTCCGCTGTCGGCTCCGGTGATAAGGACGGTTTTACTGTCTAATTTCAATTCCCTCATCATTTTAAAATTAAAAGCTGGTTGATTTCACTTTTAAAACAACCTAAAATAAATTCGGTATAGTACAGCTGAGCATTCAGTGCCTGTGTTTTTGGGTGAAGTTCCAGTTTTTTAGTCAATACAATTTCTCCTTTGTACGAGAAAGAAAAGTAGGCAAAAATCTTATACGAGGAATTACGGATCGGCGTACAATATCCCGTTGTCGCAATAGACCAGTCGGATTCGAAAAATTTGGCGACATTTAAAGCCATTGTTTCTGCGATATTTTCCGACACGCAGTCGCATTCTTCGGCTTCGGTCTGATCTACGTTCAGCAGTCTTACTTTTTCGGGTAAAGTGTAGGTGGTCATTCCGCCTTTATAAAACAATGATGCATTGGGCATTTGTGAAAAGGCAAGCTGTAAACAGCCGGAGGTAACGCTCTCTACCACAGAAATGGTTTCATCAGCGGTTATGAGCGACTGACTGATGTAATCTAAGAGGTTTTTTTGAAATTCCATAATCTTTAATATTTTAAGTGGTTGTGGTGTGTATAAAATTTCTGTCTGTGCAGATCAAAATTTATTATGCATTTCTTTCAGTTTCAAGCTCCCATACTCTATGGTTGGCAATGGCTTCCGTAAATTTATGGTCGGGATCAGAATCTTTCCAGGTTACAATGGCAGGATCTTCATGCTTTTTTACTGCGACATTGCTGTTTTTATAAATTGCTTCTGTGCCTTCCCCAAAATAAATTGCTTTGCAGTGTTGATATGCTTCATTGATGAAATGCAAAACTTTGTGTTTGTTTTCTGCGTTCATAAGCTCCTTGGCTGCCTCTTCTCCCGCTCCTATAAACAAGGCATCAAAACATACGCTTGCCGTGCTTGTAAGAGAATGTTTCGGTGTTAAAGCATCTTCTTTATCTGTCTTTACCGGAGCCAAACTTGGTGCAATAATTTCTACAACTGCATTCTGATCTTCCAGTTTATTTTTTAAATCATTTATAATGCCAAAATCTGCTCCATTGGCGACAATAAAGCCTATTTTTCTTCCCTGAATTGTATTTTTTACAGTATTTGCCATACTCAAGGCTTCAGAAGCTCTTGTATGGGCTTCTCTTTCTTCACTTTGCAGATCTGCAGGGTTGCTGTCTGCCGGAAGACTCTGGTTTGGAAATTCCAGCTCTTTTACCTCAACTCCTACTTTTGAAGCAACAGTCTGCGCCAGAGATTTATCAATAAAATTAAGCTGTCCGACCACTCTTTCCCGAATTTCCGGAATGGTAACTTTCGACAGTTCAAAAATCAGGGCGTTCTGAAGGTGTGTTTTTTCATAATCGGACTGGCTGTTGTAAAATAATTTTGCCTGTGAGTAATGATCTACAAAACTTTCGCTTCGGGCTCTTATTTTTGTTCCTGAAACTCTTTCCTGATGTGAGGCAAATCCTCCTTCCGACATCATTGCCTGAAAAGGACATCCTCCTCCGATGGAATTGGGTTCGTAGCTTACTTTTCCTTTCACGATCTGCTGTCTCATGTGTCCGTCGCGCTGATTGTTGTGAACGGGATTTACAGATCTGTTGATCGGAATTTCATGGAAATTGGGCGAACCTAATCTTGAAAGCTGTGTATCTGTGTAGGAAAATAATCTTCCCTGCAAAAGTGGATCGTTGGAAAAATCGATCCCCGGAACAAGATGTCCCGGATGAAAAGCCACCTGTTCTGTTTCTGCAAAGAAATTATCCGGATTTCTGTTTAATGTTAAGGTCCCGAAAATCTCTACCGGAACTTCTTCTTCAGGAATAATTTTCGTAGGATCGAGAAGATCAAAATCAAATTTATCTTCGTCTTCTTCGGGAATTAATTGTACTCCGAAATCCCATTCCGGAAAATTACCGCTTTCGATAGATTCCCAAAGATCTCTTTTGTGAAAATCCGGATCTACTCCCGAAATTTTCTGTGCTTCGTCCCAGGCTACGGAATGGACTCCTAATTTCGGCTTGAAATGAAATTTTACAAAATGAGCTTTTCCTTCATCGTTAATAAATCTGAAGGTATGAACGCCAAAACCTTCCATTCTGCTGAAACTTCTCGGTATTGCTCTGTCGCTCATTACCCACATAATCATGTGCATACTTTCGGGCATCAGAGAAATAAAATCCCAGAAGGTATCATGCGCAGAAGCAGCCTGTGGAATTTCGTTGTGTGGTTCCGGCTTTACGGCATGTACAAGATCCGGAAATTTAATGGCATCCTGAATGAAAAAAACTGGTATATTGTTTCCTACGAGATCGTAGTTTCCTTCTTCTGTGTAAAATTTTATGGCAAAGCCTCTTACATCCCGAGCTAAATCTGTACTTCCTTTGCTTCCCGCAACGGTAGAAAATCTTACGAAAACCGGCGTTTCTTTTCCTACTTCAGTTAAAAATTTAGCTTTTGTATATTGTTTAAGGCTTTTCTTCAGCGTAAAAACGCCATGCGCTCCCGATCCGCGTGCATGAACAATTCTTTCCGGAATTCTTTCGTGATCGAAGTGAGTGATTTTTTCTCTCAGAATAAAATCTTCCAGTAAAGTGGCACCTCTTTCTCCTGCTGTAAGGGAATTCTGGTTATCATTAATTTTAAGACCCTGATTGGTTGTAAGTTTTGTTTCGTCATTTGATGTGGTGTGCGACGCGAGCTGATCCAGCTTATCATTCGTCGGTTTTTTGTCTTTCATAATTTTACTATTTTGTGGTTTATCTTTTTCAAGATGGCTTATGTGTATCTTTAGAAGTTTCTTTTAGTTCTTCCTTTTTCATTTGGTCTGAAGCATCCATAAGTGCATTTTCAGCAAAATAAATATCTTTTATTGCTGAAATAAAGAACCTGTGAAGCGAAGAATTGTCCATTTCACTTTCATTCACGGCATTATTTTCTGTCTGTCTGCTTTTTTCAGATGAAGAATCTACGGCGTTACTTTTATCTTTATTATCTGTGGTTTTGGCTACCATGATTTTTTTGGTGTTTGATGTTCATTAAAGATTACCTCTCTGCATAATCACAAATAAAGAGGTAATCCGGAAGAGTATTATGAGTTAAACATTCCCCCGAATCCTGATCGGATAAAGTTCAGGCTCCTGCTATTTTCTTATGTTGAATTTGATTTAAAGTATTTACCCGATCCGCTTTGAAAGTGTGATCTGTAAATATCCAAAGTAATGTAAGTGAAACAGATAATAAATCTACGACTGAAAATGTGTCGTTTTTATGACTTCAGTCATATTGATCTGATTAATATAAAATTTTTCGGCTTTCTATTTTTAAACTGCCTTCTTTTTCCATTTTTTTCAGGGTTCTGATCACCGTTTCTACGCGTAATCCGGTAAGATTGGCAATCTGCTGTCTTGTAAGATCCACATGAAAACACTGTTCGCAGTCTCCTTCATGATAACTTTTAAGATAATCCAGCAGACCTTTCAGCCTTACAGCAGGATTCTGGGAAGACATATTCTGCAGCATGATCGCTTTAAAATACAATCTTTGTGAAAGGCAGGAATTCATTTCCAGAGAAATTTTCGGATTTTTTTCCAAAAGGTCCATGAAATTTTTCTTTGTAAGCCTTATGATTTCTACATCCGTCATGCATATTGCATTCATCACGTAGAATTTTTCTAAAAAGAGCATGGGATCTCCAAAGCTTTGTTTTTCTCCTAAAATATTATGGATAAACTCTTTGCCTTCTTCATTATAGCTGTTCTGCTTTACTTTTCCTTTGACAATCTGATAGTAATAAAAGGCATTGTCTCCTTCTTTATAGATTATTTCCTTTGCTTTATAAAATCTATCTTCTGCTCCGAATGTGTATAATAATTCAGGATCAATATTCATGCAGCTTATAGTTTTCATATTTTTAGAATTTTAACAATTCTTCTACAAAAAAAAGACCACAAATTCTATATTTAATACATTATTTTCCGTTTTCTGATTTTTACAGTCTGTTTTCTCTCATGAGCTTACTCGTTTAGACGGGAGTTTCCAGTAAGATCAGCCATCTGTTGTCTCATAAACGGTGCTGAGTTTAACCTTTCCTCTGATGAGGTGATGATAATAATTGGGATGGCTTACTTCGGTAAATCTGTTTTCCGAAGGTTTGTAGTCTTTGATACTCGCTCCTACTGAATGCAAAATTTCTTCTTTAATAATCATATAAATTATTTTTAATGTTTCTTTAATTATAAAGCATTCTCAGTAGAAATAAAATTGGAAATATATTTTATATATGCAAAAATCGCACCCAAAATTTATTTACGTTTAAAGAATACTCGATAAAAAATATTGTCTTCAGAATAAAAATTCGTTACTCAAGTTAAACCCGCTTCTTAAAATGAAAACGGGTTTTTCATTTAATTATGTGAAATTTATTTTGCCGTTTTTGTACTGTCTGCATTCTTTCCTGTGGAACGTACCGTTGTACTGTCTGCCAAAGGAATGGAATCATTAGACATTGTTGTGGTTGCATTAACAGAAAAATCCGTTATCGTGGCGGAATCATAGCCAGAACCGGAATCGGAAGTTGTTGAGTTTTCTTTTTTCTGACAACTCCATACCAGAAGCCCAAGAAGGGCAATTGACAGGATACATTTCATAATATTATATTTTAAGTGGTGTGATCTTTCAAAAGTAGGATAATATTATGTTAAATGTTTATGACCTTGGTCATAAGAAAAATTGATACTCAAATGAAAATCTGAGAATTATATGAAATTAATTATTAAATAGGCTTAAACCAATTTTAAGTCTAAATAAATTTATTCAAAAGATTATTTGCTGTCCGGAACGAAGTTTTTTCTTGCAAGTTCTTTTCTAACGCGGCTCAGACTTTCCGGAGTAATGCCAAGATAAGAGGCGATCATCCACTGTGGAACCCTCAAAAGCAAATCCGGATACATTTTAATGAACTTCATATATCGTTCTTCCGCAGTTTCCGCAAGAAGAGAATTGATTCTGTCCTGAAGGCTTTTGATGTGTTTCTGAAGAAGAATATCACTTTTTTCGATGCTGTCGGGGAATTCTCCGATCAGTTTGTTGATGAAATCCGGATGCAGCAGAAGCACTTCCGAATCTTCTACGGCTTCAATATAGTAAACAGATTTTTCATTAAAATAAAGACTGCTTCGGTCTGAAGTAAGCCAGCTTTCCGGCGCAAACTGAATGATATGCTCTTTCCCGTTTTTATCGATGGAATACATTTTCAAAAGTCCTTTTTCTACAAAATAAATATATCTGCAGACTTCCCCGTATTGTAAAAGAAACTGATTTTTCTGCACTTTTTTCACTTCATAATGCAGACTGCACATATTCACTTTTTCTAAAGGAACATTTAAAACTCTTGCTAAATAATTATTGATATTCGTCATTATATAATTTGGTCTACCGATATACTCTGGTGTGAAGCGTTATTAATGGCTTTTCCGTTTTCTATCACAATAAGTTGCGGACTTTGGTGCGTTACTCCCAAATCTTCTGCAATCTTATTGGAAATCGGTCTGTGCGCCAGCAAATCTAAGTAATATAAATCTATTTTCTGATCCAGATTTTCTATTTCTTTTTCAAAATTTCTCAACACGGTTTTGCTGATGAAGCAACTTGTTGAGTGCTTGAATATTGCAATCCTGTGCTGAAAAGAACTTTCAACGGCTTTCTGAAGGTCTTCCTCGGATTCTATCTTTTTCCAGAATGATTTCTGTTCCGTAGTCTCTCCTTTTCCGCCAAATATTTTATCAAAAAAACTCATGTCCCAAATTGTTTTAAGTGATGATCCAGATGTTTATACTCTAAAAATCCCCAGTCTTTCTCTTTCATTCTTCCAAAAAGTTCGTGATGAAGGGGCAAATTTCCGTTTTCAAAATGATGGCGGTAATCGCAGAGTATTTTCAGAAGGTTTTCTTTTTCTGCATCAAAATCACACTCAAAATTAACAATAAGTTTTCGAAAAGTCGGCATATTTCGGGGAATTCCGTTGTTAAAAATTTGCATTTCTATTTTTGTGGCAATTCCTATCCACCGAAAAACACTATGTATCGAAGGAAGTATTACCTTTTTCTGTGGCACTAAAAGTACATCACTGCAATGTCTCATCATCTGGCTGACATTCATTTTTCCCCACTTTTTTGGCGAATTTTCTTTCAGGCAGGATATCCTGTTTATAATTTCCTTAAAATCTTCAGGATTATGGAGACTTTTCTTTACCAACCTTTTTCTTTCTTCAGATTTTCGATGTGTGCAAAATGATGATTGCAATGCCATGCGTACAACGCAAGATAACTTCTCAGATTATAGTTTTTATTGTGTTCCGGATGATGAAAAGTTCTTTCAAACTGTTTGTTGGTCATGCTTTTTAACAGAGCCGTCCATCTCTGGTGAGTACCTTTCAGCATTCTCATGGCGGGTTTTATTGAGATATTCTGGCTGTCCTGAAGTTCTGCCCATTTTGCTTCGTCATAAGGCCTTATCGTAGGATTTTCTTCCGTAAGAGCGAGTTTAAGGCGCATAAAACTGTTGATATGACTGTCCGCCAGATGATTCACCACCTGTCTTACCGTCCATCCGCCTTCTCTGTATTGGGTATCGAGCTGATCGTCGCTGAAATCTTCAATCAGATTTTTCAGTCTTCCCGGAAAATCTTTAATAACTTTAATATATTCATCAAGCGTTATGTCGCAGATATTTTCAGGCTGTTTAAACTGACCTATGGGAAATTTCTTTTGTTCTAAGTTGCTCATCTTTAATTATAGTTTTTAATACGCTAAACAGAATAACAGCGTCTTTATCTTTTAAGTAGTATAACATTCTGTTTTTATAATTGTCTTCTCTTGAGAAAATCATAAAATGATGGTGATATTGTTTTAATTCCAGATCTTCAAACAAAATTTCTGTCTTATTAAATCTGATTCTGTCTTCAGCAATTTCAATTCCTGAAACACTGAATTTTTCATTATTCTTGAATTTTAAATAATAATTACTTGTAATATCTCGAATAAACTTATCCCACAATTCATCAATAATATCGCAATATAAATGATGCTTTTCGGTTAATTTTCTTCTGTAAAAAAGCTTGAAATTAATTTTAAGTTCCCTTCCCGATTTATTTTGGATAAAAATTAAATATTCTCTTCCAATATAAAACTTCAAACCTCTTATAAAATGAATACCATAGCGAATTCCGGCAATATCTTCCTTGTTAATAATCGTAAATAAATCATTGTTTTGATCTTTATTTTCAAATTTTATAAAATTATCGTCAATAATTAATTGAATATCCGTTTTCTAACCTAAAGCTGTGATATTAGCAATAATCAGCCTTTCAAATAACTTTTCTCCAAAATATCTTCGATTTAACTTGTAAATAAACTCATTGAGATAGAGTTGGAGGTATTTTCTCTTTATTTTATGGTAATTGCCAAGAAGATTTCTTTTGGCATTACTGATAGCAATATGAACCCATTTTAAGGTTTCTTCTGTGGTTTCTTTTGAACTTTTTTCCATAATATGAAGTTCTACAAAATCTGCAATGTCCACATAAGAGGTACTTTTATCAGTAAAAATAATACTTTGATTATCAATGGATTCCTGAATAGTCTCATTAATTTCTTCGCCGCTGTGACCATCTAAAACTTTCGCTTTAAAGAAGCGGACTTGCTTTTCCGTTTTTCCTGTTCTAATATCTTCTAACGGTGTAGACTCCGCCATCATTGCAACATTTTGCTTCCCAACTGCACCTTTTCCGCGAAGTCCTTTTTGCTGTTCTATCTCGCTAGACTCTACTATAAAATAGGCTTCGTCAAACTCTATCATCCCTTCTAAAGTATATCGTGCATCACGGTTTCCCATTGCTTTACGAAGTTTGTGAACCATTGCCCACACGGGCTCATATCTCTTTAATCCCAATTGTTTTTGGATTTCTTTTGCGGAAAAGCCTTTCTTTGTAACACTCATCAAAAACATCGTTTTGTACCAAATCAAGAACGATAAGTTAGAGTTTTCCATAATGGTTCCTTTACGTAGGGAAGTTCTGTATTTACAGCTCTTACATTCATAGCTCCACTTGTCTTGCTTCCAATAATGCTGTTTGTTTCCACATTTCAAACAATTTATACCTTGCAAATCTCTCTGTTCTTTGAAGTGGTGACGGCAATCTTCCTCTGTCCCAAAATGAGCACTAAAACTAAATATATTCATCTTAAACAATTGACTATACGCAAATTTACTAAATTTAGGTGAAATTACGGATATTCAATAAATTAATGTTCTAAAGATTAAAAACTTCATCTTAAAGTAAACTAATTTCATTTCTGGCTAAATAAATTTTCCGGTAAAACAAATCCCAAAAGTGTTAGTTAAATATTTTTCTAAATTGAAATGAACCATTCAAAACCGCTATAAATACGAAACTTCATCATCAATAACTCTACAATTTGGCTTCAAAACTCAAATTAAAGGGAATTATTTATCAAATAATCATAAAAAAATAAAATATTTTACACATTTAACTACAATAATCATATATTTTTTGATTATATTTATTAAAATATTATGTTTTTTTCTTATTTTTATATAAACTAAAACTAATCATGATGAGACCAAGATTAACCATCTTCGACGAACCTCTGTTGTATACGGAAGGACTCTCAAAACTTCTCGAACAAAGTGGAATTTTCACAACAATTGATATTTGCAATTGCCCGGAAGCATTAAAAATACTTTTGAAGGACGATCCGCCGGAATTTCTCATGATCAGTGCCAATATGCTGATTTTTACGGAACTATATAAATCTGTGGAAAATATTACCACCGAAAATAAAGCGATTAAGATTATTATTATAGGAAACGATTATGATGTGATCGACATCCGGAAATTATTCAACAAAGGCATCAAAAGCTACCTGGATAAAAACAGCAGCTACGATGAATTTATAAAATCAATCGAGGCCCTACTTTCCAATGAAATTTATGTCTGCAATCATGCAAAAGACAGAATGGTAAATTTCATCAGCAACGAACAGGACACGGGGAAAAACTCAATAAAAGATCCGTTAACGAGGCGCGAAATGGAAATCCTGAAATTAATCTGCGACGGACTCAGCAGCAAAGACATCTCTGAAAAACTTTTCATAAGCATAAACACGGTAGAAACACACAGAAAAAGAATTCTTTTAAAACTGAATGTAAAAAATTCGGTAGGAGTTGTAAAATATGCATTGGAAAATCATATCATAGACTAAGCGACAGCTCCTTTTTTTCATTAAAAAATTCCAAACTTACGGGTTTGGAATTTCCTTTTAAGAACCATGAAAAAATCAAAAAATGTTTCCGATTAAAAGGTGAACAGCCAATTGTACATTACAGGCAAATGGTAATTAAGGATTGACAGCTAACCATTCGCACTGAATGTCTTTGAATTGGCCATTCACAGATAAGTAATTTCATAAACGTTATTCGTAATCCGGCATTTCCGCGTTACTGAAAAGAACAGCTCTAGTGAGATCCGTCATCGAGCTGTTCAGATCAATAACCATAACATTCCGTTGGGAGATGTTATCATTAGAAGTATTCATGAAAATTACCTGAGCATTGTTCGGCGAAAATCTGGGATCGAGATCGTTGGTTCCCATCACCTTATCGCTTTCCACCGAGATATCGTGGTTTGTGTTTGTTGTTAGATTATAGACAAAAACATGGGAATCCAGTTGTCTGTAATTACCGGAAGTATCCTGATATCCTGAAATATCCCGCGAATAAAGCAGCATTTGTCCGTCGACAGAAAAATTCAGTCCGCCACTGGCTCCGGGAAGTCCCGTGAGAACGGTTTTAAGAACATTTCCCAGCATATCAATCACGTAAATTTTTGAATTGTAACCGCTGTAATCATTGGTTTTTAATGCTATTTTAGTTCCGTCATAGCTCCAGTCGCACTCGGAGATCATGCTTCCGTCCGGCGTGGTGTAAACGAGACTGAGACCGCTTCCGTCTTTATTAATTCTGTATAATTTATTAAAATTTGCATATAAAAACTCCTGTCCGTTTGTACTCCAGGAAAAATCCAGCTCATCATTCCTGAAGCCTGCAACCGGCACTGTGGTTACTTTAAAAAGATTGGAACCATCTGGATTTGCAGTGTAAATATGATTGCTTCCGCCTTCAGTTCTTAAAAAAGCAACCAGCCCTGAATTATTATTTTTTCTCGGACGCCAACTGTTGAAAGAAGAATTGGTAAACTGAAAGTTCGTTCCTGAAGCATCACTGGAAACAATAACCAGATTACCGTTGAGTTTCCGAACATAATGATAGCGGTTCGTTGGAACTGTACTGGTGGTAAATTTACCGATGGCACTCATCACCGGAGGATGAATCCCATCTGAAACGGAAACCTGCCAGAAATAGCTTACTCCGTAATTAAGATTGGAAAGGGTGTAATGTTTTACCGTGACATCATTTACCTGAACCACATTTGTATTAACGTTATTTTTAATTGTTAAACTGTATGTAAGTTCGTCTTTGGTATCCGGATCGCTTGCATTCCATGTAAGTTCTACACTTAAAGGCTGACTGACCGCATTATCAACAGGACTTAATAATACCGGAGCTGTGGGAGGAGAATTTAAAGATTTGTCATCATCCATTTCAAAAACCACACTCACCGCCTGATTATTGGTCTGAATATTAACCGCCTGATAATTGGTAACGTAGCCGGTAAGTTCTGCTTTTACAGAATAATTCCCGATAGGCATTCCTGTAATTTCAAAAGATCCGTCTGCTGCGGAAAACACAGTCTGTGTACTGGGAGAAGTGAAAATCTTCACATTGGCAATCGGGGCATTGGTTCCTCTTTTCACTACTTTCCCTTTTAGCGTTCCTGTCTGTGCCTGATCTACAAGCTCTTCATTGCAGGAAAACAGAAGCAGGAAAAAAATAAATATGCTGAATATTTTAAGTATTGTTTTCATAGTTCAGGGTTTATTGGTTACCGATATAAAAAT
The DNA here is from genome assembly GCF_003094695.1 of Chryseobacterium sp. HMWF035. Taxonomy (NCBI): domain Bacteria; kingdom Pseudomonadati; phylum Bacteroidota; class Flavobacteriia; order Flavobacteriales; family Weeksellaceae; genus Chryseobacterium; species Chryseobacterium sp. HMWF035. The sequence continues at coordinate 47,461 of NZ_QEHP01000109.1, forward strand.
TAAGTCCCAGCGAAAATCTCAGTGCCTGATCTTTTCTTTGCCCGTTGATAAGCCCCTCCCATTCATCTTTAAACCCCAGATCGTACTGAGAAGATGCTCTTAAGCCTATATTTTTAGCAAAAATATACTCGAAGCCGCCGCCAAACTGTGCTTTGTACTGAGGTTTGATCTCAGAATACATCACTCCTGCTCCACCGTAAATGTAGGGTGTGAATTTATATTTCGGGAAAAGCAGATATTCGATATTAATTTCCGGAACAAGGAAAGTTCTTTTTACAATGTTTTCATTTTCTAATGTAAATACGTTTGAATTGAATTCAAGATTGAAATTAGGATTCATGAAATATTTAAAACCCAGTTTTCCGCCAATATTCATTTTGGGATTTACGTAATCGTCTTTAATTTTTTGTGCTTCCACGTTTCCGAAAACAGCAAAATTCTTTCGGTAACTGCCCGGAAATTTATTTCCGATCGCTCTGTTTACATTATTTTGCTGCTCTCTGTCATATTCATCCAGTATTGCCTGATAATTCTCGATATTATCGGCTGATTTCCCCCAGATCTTATCTTTAATTCCTTCTACAATCAACCCTTTTACCGCTTTTTCAATAGCTTCGGTTACGGCAAGCTGAACAGGCTCGTTCTGCGTTAAACCGACTTCTGCTTCCAGCAATCTTTCGGTATCGATATATCTGAAAAAACTTCCGTTAACGCTTGTGGAAAGAATGGTTTTTGAAGTATAAACAGTTTTAAGAATTTCGCCATTTAATGTAGAAACGGCACGAAGATAAATGGTAATCCGGTCCTGTCGGTATTGTGTAGAAGCACCGATTCCGAAATATCGTGCACCCAGTCCGCCCGTCATAATATTGCTGTCATAGGAAATAACGCCTCCTTCGAGTAAAATTCCGGCGTATAAGAGCGGAGGCAATGCCTGACTGTTTTTATCGGCATCTTTAAGGTATTCCTGCCTTGTGGAACGGATGATCTGCCTTTCGTTTAAAAGATTGGCAATATTTTCTCTTTCAATCGGGACAAACCATTTGCTGTCTTCTAATGCTTTAATTAAAATGGTGGTGGTTCCCTGCGGAACGGCTGTACTCCAGTTGTTTCCGTTTTCTGCAGGTTTGTACTGCCCTGTCTGATCCCGGAATTTGTATACTCCGATCACGATTTTTTCTTTGGGCAAGGGTAAATTTTTAAGTTCTGTGGTGTATTGCGTGCTTTCGCCAAGCGTAGACTTTTCCGGACTGGAGGGTAATCCGAGCAAAGAGCTGCATGCCTGTAGAATGCACAGCATTATCACCCAGAAAAAAATTCTGGTGTAGGTTGTGGATCTCATGGTCAAAAAAATTAGTAATTGGTAATCTTCTTTATTTTGGAATAACAATCTCGGACTGATCGCCTGTTTTGGTATCCAAAATGTTAATCAGCAGTCCCTGAGCGGTAGCGGTAATCTGTAAGTACATGGAGCCGAACAAGTAATTTCCCGGCTGAATACTTCCTTCTCCGAACTGGTCTGCAAATAATTTTCTGGACAGCTCACTCAAAACCTGACGGTTAAGGCTCTGGCTGAAGCTGTCGAGAGAATTAAAATTATCGAGTAAGCTGTTGCTTTTTTTATCATCAAACTGATTCTGAGCATTGGCAGAGCTTAAAAGCCACTGATAATTAAATGTATCTCCTCCGAAAGCGGGATTAATGGGTTTGTAAACGAGCTGTTGTGCTTTTCCTGAGAAAATTCCCGCAAAAATGCTGAGTAGAGTAATAAGAGTTTTCATGGCTGGTGTTATTAATAGATGAATTCATTCTTGATCAGATTTTTTTTAGCATTAAATTCTTTTATATACTTTAAAGTGGCAACCAACTGTTCTTTCAGGTAATCTTCGCTTGGGTTGGTTATAAAACTGTATATAATTTTATCTTCAATTTCGATATTGATCTGTCCGTTGGTTCCGCGGACGGGAAGTTCTGAAATTTTTACAGCGGCATTGAGTTTATCCTGAATCTGGCTGTAATTCATATAAAACATATCATAGAAGTCTTTTCCTACTTTGCTTTTGGTTTCATCAATCGTTAAACCTTTTAATTCGAAAAAAACATCTTCTTCAATTCCTGCAATTTTCTTTCTGAACAAATCTCCGTTGAGCTCGAGGCTGTCTTTCGCAATAAGCTTCTGGGTTTCTTCATCTTTTACATAGAGAAAAGCTTTTAAAGCGTCTTTCTTTTCAAGATTTACGTTTATTTCAGACAAAACCTTTACTTCGTTGGGATTAATTGAAAATTTACCGCTCTGCTTGTTATTGGAAAGGTTTCCTCCGTTTCCTTTTTTAATTGAAATCAGAAGATAATTCAGTTCTGCATAGATTGAGGTGTTATTGGCAACCACTGCTTTCAGCTGAATCTGGTCTTCAACGACTTTGCTTTCTATTTTTACCGTGACTTTTTTATCCTCCTGACTGAAAGTGGTGTGTGACAGAAGGATAAAAAAAGTACACAAAATAAAGGAAAACCTGTTTTTCATCACCTGATTTTTAATAATTCCTCATGAAGATGGTTTTGTTATCGCCTTTTACGTGGATCTGCAAACCTTCGGATATACTGTTACTTCCCGTGATATCAATAATATTGTTATTGCCTTGAGTTGTAAATGCAGTTTTTGTTTCTGCTTCCGAAAATGAATTCACAAAGTAAAGCGCATTATAGTCTCCCGACTGTATCACCGCAATATCTGTTTTGGCATTGATGGAAAGCTCTGCATGATTACCGTTACCCATCTGAATAATATCGGAGGAAGCTGCAAGATCCTGATTCTGTACAGCGATAACGCTGAGAACATTATTGCTGTTAATCCTGTCCCAATCTATCTGTTGAGATTTTACAGATAGGAAAAAGAACATTGCAAAGACACCCCATCTTAGAGTACACATGATTATTAATTTTGATAAAGTTAGTCTAATGTAACATGGCACAAAACACGTGTAATCGGTAATCTTTTAAAATCACTGGTTTCAGTTACGTAGAAATACCGACTGAAAATGGCTGTTAAAAAATCAAAAGGAGAGACCGCAGTCTCTCCCAAACTTCAGATTACAGAAGTACTAATTTGATTGATTAACCATTAAAGAATTATTGTTTCCTATTTGATTTCCAACGTGGATGTGTGCATCTCCGCTTTGGCTTACCGCCGCCAGATTTCCGTCACCGGACTGTGTATTCATAGCGCTGTTTCCATCACCGATCTGCAATTGAACCAACAGGTTGTCGTCTCCTGTCTGGCTTCCCATTGCCATATTATCGTCTCCCACCTGGAAGGCTGCAGCAATGTTGTTATCGCCTGTCTGAATATTTGTCACACCGTTATCATTACCCTGCTGATATTGCAGCAAAGTGTTCTCATCACCTACCTGAGTGGAAGAAGCTTCGTTTCTCTGTCCTAACTGGATCTGGGTAGCAGCATTGCTATTCCCCCACTGGAAAGAGGAAGCATCATTTCTTACCCCGTCCTGATACTGAACAGCGGTATTCATATTTCCCCATTGTGTAGAAGATGTTTCATTTCTTGTTCCGAGCTGTGTTTGCTGTGTAGAATTCAGCATACCTACCTGCCATGTTGTAGCTTCGTTACGATTTCCGGTCTGGCTTGTAAGATTTGAATTTCCGATACCGGTCTGCTCTACGTCTACAGCATTTCGGTTTCCTAAACTTTCTGCCTCATTTGTGTTTAAAATTCCAACCTGATCAATATCCGCAGTGTTTCTGTTACCATCCTGATTCAACTGATTTACGTTCATCAGACCTGTCTGGTCTACTGTAGCAACGTTCATGTTTCCGTTTTGAGTGCTCATGTCCATATTTGCCTGTGCAAATGTGAACCCCATGGCCAATAGTGTAAATACACCTGTAACTAAGTTTTTCATATTATTAAAATTAATTGGTTAATAGTAAGACAAAGGTAGGCTGTACAGAAACTCCGCGAACCACAATAAAATGGTAAATTTTAAAAATCACCGATTACAGTACGGTTTTGTCACCATTTGCTGGTTTTACCGCATCACGGGTTCTGATTAGGGGAAAATACGGGTTGAGCTTATGATTTCTCACGAAAAATCTCATTTCATCGAGTTCATAAGATTGAGAAAAGGAAATCTTTGACAGTAAAATATTATCTGCAATTAATACTGATGATTCTTTTAAACAAAATCCTAATGATGTGTTTAGGACAGCAAGGATCCTTATAATTATGTACTTTTCTCATCTTTACGCCATCTGCTCTGTAAAGATAATTCGTATTTACATATACTTTATTGCTCCTGTCGTAACTTGCAAAATCACTGAACTTAATGTATTTCGGAAGATTTAAAAAATTATAATCAATCTGAAGAATACCTTTATCCTTATGATCTTTCATGTTTCCGTTCAGGTCGTAGAAAATCGTGTTTCCTGAAGTATCGGGATAGCCTCTGTAATCTGTGGAGGAATCGGTAACGGAAGTCAGCCTGTTTCCGGTATAAATATAGCCAAGATCATCAATATTAAATGCAGAAGCACCTTGCTGAGATTGCGCCGATCTTTTCAGATTGGATATATTTCCGTTAAGATCATATTCCATCTTTTCGAAGTATTCCTTTGCAGAAGGATTGGTATCTTTCTGGTAAAATCCTGCCAGTAATCTATTCGCTCCATCATAAACATAGCCGTATCTTCTCAGGTTGTCTCCTGTGGTTGTTCCTGTTCTCCAGTCTACTTCCGCAATATTGCCGTTGTATTTCGGTTTTACTTTCAGAGTAGAAAAGTCTGTATTGGGCGTTTCAAGCCCTTCCACTTCACTGTATTTTACTTTATACCCGAACAGTTTTCCGGTAAGATTTGCCGGATCATTGATCTTGGTCATCCATCCGCGGATATTGTAAGTGTAATCGATGCTTTGAAGATTATTTCCCACTTTCTTATTCACAAGCTGAGACAAGTCGTTGTAGGTGTTTTCGGCAAGTAGTTCCTGCGGATTACTATCCACCTGATGATAATGTTTTACCAACCTGTTCTGAGAATCGTATTCAAAAGTTTCGGTAATCACTTTTTCAGTATCTGTACTTAATCTTTTATGATACGTTTTAGAAAGCTTGGGAACTCCTGCAAAATCCAGCTCGGTTTCGGTGTTGGTGTATCCTCCGAGATGGTTGGTGCTTTTGGTGGCAATTGCTCTTCCCGTCGAATCGTAATAGCTGTAGGTTTTCGTCCAGTTTTTGTCCTCGATGTTTTTAACGTAGGCAGCGGTTAAAATTCCCATCGTGGAAGCATCTTCACTGCTTCCCAGCGTCTGTTTCATCGTATGCTGCCCCAGAACCGTTGCCGGAACTGCCGGAGCTTCGGGAGGGTAGGTGTCGTAATAATTAACCGAAAGCAGGGTCATGCTTCCTGTAGGAAATGCCTGTTTGTCGTAGTATACGTCCAGCCCCTGCAGATTAAAGGAGGTGGAGGATCTTCTTTCCGTATTGTAGGCATTGGCAGTCATGCTGTTCAGGGCATTCTGCATCACCTGTCTCGATGCGGTGTTGGAGAAGAAACCGGTATACGCCACTCTTCCGAACTCATCATATTTGGTAAAAAGCCAGCCTTTGCTTCCGAAGGTATTATTTACTGTTCTCAGGATCGCATCCTGCGTGAGCACCACACGGTCATGTTTGTCGTAGACCATCAGTTCCCATTCTTTTCCGGGCAGTCTTTTTTCAACCAGACGGTCTCTTCCGTCGTACCGGTACTGGTAGCAGAGCTCGTTTAAAATGGCATCCGTAATCAGGTTACTGTTATCTGAAATCTGTTTTACCGCTTTCGGGGAAAGGACGAAAGCCAGCTGGCTGTACTCGTTGTACACGTAATATGTATCCACATTCTGTGCCCCGTCATTTCTGCGGACCAGAATCGTCTGTCCCTGTCCGTTTTTAAATTCCGTTATAGGATTTCCGTCCTCATCGGTAACGGTGTTTTTGTACAGTGTTGCGGCAGGATAATATCCTGAATTATCTGAAATTTCCGGTTGTCTGGTTATATCCTTCATGCTTCATCCCAAAAGGATAGAAGTTGTTTTCTTCAAGAACTTCTGCTCTGCCATTCTGGTTTTTAAAGTAGCTTAAACGCACATTTCCCAAATGGTCTGTATAGCTGTAAATATATTGGTTTTTTTAAGAGATATTTATTAACATAAAAATAAAACAGGCAATGATTTCTATTAGCTGTCTGTCTTATTTCTTTAAGGTTTTTAAAACATAAAACCCACCGCAATTGCGGTGGGTTATTTATTGTTGCTCACGGATTACAAATCCGCGAGAGCGGGGTTTAGTTTCTCCTTTACCGAAGGGATTTCACTGATAGAGGGTTCGTTTTCAATTGCTCTTTGCAGTACTTAAGTTCTTTAGTCAAATCATTATCCGTGTTTTTTGAAGGCATCTTGATTTTAAACGATTCATCAAACTGATAAACGGCTTTCCGAAGCAGTTTAGAACGTTCTCTCAATACTTCAATCGTAGAAAAAGGGTTACTTCTGGACAAAGTGTGTGTGGCATCTACAATAATAGATTTGGATTTGATAATCCCTTTTTCAATCGCAATCGTTACGGTTTTACCGATCAAAAGATTCAGCAG
>NZ_QEHP01000109.1:54112-73468 GCF_003094695.1 Chryseobacterium sp. HMWF035
TTATTCTTACAACATTTTTCGTAAAAAAAGTATTCTCAAATCCATTCACGCCCAGTTTTGTAATGCTTTGCTTTAAATCATCATTAGTGTAATAGTTTTCAGAATTTTCATCTGCGATTTTTGAATTTAAACTATTATCAATTAAATCATCAACTCTGTGTTGCTCTGCAATGATGAAGAAATTATTAAATAAAATTTCAGATATAAAATAAATTGTTGAAATAATACATATAAATTTTTCTAATAATTTATTCAAGGACTCTTCGACATCGAAGATTGTAATAAATGATAATATAGTACCTGCAATAATTAGCCAAAATTGAATATCAGATATTAAAGAAGTTACTTTATAATTTACTTTATGTGGGACTTTTTTACTCATAGTCTTGTTTTTCTATATTATGTGAAGCTTCGGGTCCAAACCATTTTCCATTTTCCAGCCATACTTCATAAAAGTAAATCCATGCAGCTGTCCATTCAACTATTTCTTTTGCAATTAATTTTTCCTTTTTCCAAACAAAATTTTTAGGATGGTATAAGCAAAGTTTATTTTCAGAATAAACATGCGGTGGACGTTCAACCAATTGTGGATTTAGAACTTTAACAATCGGTTGAGATGCACCCCGATACTGAATCGAAACTGTATATATGGGTAATTCAGGCTTTGCTTGCAGGTCGCCTATGAATGTGATCAAGTCACCCACTTTTTTATATTTAAATTGAGGATAATTCTGCTTCATTGCAAGAATCTGCAAATCTATATTATATTTTTTCTTCTTAAAGTAAATCACCAAAAAAGCCATTTGAAGCTGAAACTGATTTTCCAACTGAGGTTGATAAAGCGCCCGAACTTGAAATTTTCAGAGCTCCTTCACTTAATGATTGTGAAAATGATTTTGCTTCATTTTCATCAATAATAGGAAACTCCTTTTGGAAAATTTCTTTCCATATCTTTTTCGCCTCTGACTCATTCTTATCATCTAAATAATATTTAGCTTCATTGAGCATATTTTTTGTTTTTTCAAATTTGTTTTTAAATTTGTCAAATTCTGAATCAGATTTAAATTTGTTACTTTCAAAATGTAGTTCAGCATCATTAAACCACTTTCTAATTGATTGCTCATAGTTAGTAAAAGAATAATAATAAAAAACCTTTATAGTAATCTCTTCTATATGATATGATGGAATGATCTTGTCATTCAATCTATTCCAATATTTGATTGCTTTTATAATGTTTTTTAATTTGTAATTATAATTTTTGTGTGCATTACTTAAGCTTTCAGATAATGTTTTGGGATAGGAGAGAGTCCAAGAGGCTAGATCATAGTTCGGAATTTGATATCCCATTTCCCCAAATTCAAAAGCCGGTAAAACATCAAAAGATTTATTGCTTAATTCGACGGTAACACAGGGTCTATCTTGTTTAACTTTACCTTGATAATCATTTTGTTTATCTAAAAAATTTTTAATTTTTGAAAGAACAGATTGTGGGTTCGGAAGATTTCCGTATTCGTCACACCATTTCTCTTCATCTAAAACTGCAAAAATATCAATATCATCTAATGGTCGAATAATAGTATCACGTTCATAAGATCCATTTAAAAAGGTTTCTTTCAAATTGAGAGTCTCGTCATCCTCAAGAGCTGATGTAATATTATTAACAGAGGATGTTATATTTTCTTCTTGTTTATCAGTTACTGTTATATTATCAATGAATGATTGAATAGATTGTAAAAGTGTAGGCATATTAATTAAAATTTTTATGATCTTTAAAAAGATTTACTCAATTTACATGCCTGTTGTGAATTTGTGTCAATTTGGCAGAATGCATATAGACTGTAATCTACAACTATTTCTGTTAACGGTTTAGATATTGTATTGAGCTATACCTTGACTTTAAATTCAAATACAGTTACACAACAAATTTAATCGAACCTATGAAATGATTTATCATAACTATTTGATTATTTGAATTTTGTAAAATGCGCTATGAGGCGGTTCGAGAATTACCTCAAAAATCCCATAATTTTAACGTGAACTCGACGCTAAAATATTGAATTATATTTAGTTGTCCTTCCCATCTATGCATTTATCCAGTTCGGGAAATTTACCGATGGTTTTTCCGGATAAAAACAATAGGCGCATATGGCAGAGATCATATGGGTTAAAGCATTATCGGGATTTCGGTGTCTGGAATGCTCCAGATCAAAGACGGAAGTAAAAATATCGTTCACACTCTCTATTAAAGGACGTTTGAGAAGCATATAACGCTCATTGAGCAGCATCAGCTTTGCTTTGGCTTTACTTTTTGACTTGGTAATAATTTTCAGTCCCTGCTGAAAGAAATCTTTCCATAAAGCAGTATTGTAACCTTTATCCCCAAAACAAAGACCTTTTACTTTCCCTAAAATGCGTTTCAGAAGGCTGTGGTTATTATCCGCTACATTTCCGGGAGTGAGATCAAAATCCAGGATTTCCCCTTTTTCATTAATAACCAGATGGACTTTAAAGCCATAGAACCATCCGGTAGAGGACTTGCCTCGTGCCGCCCTGCCTTTGAATACTTTATGCTGATGGATGCGGCGGTTATGACAGACAACGATCTTTTTTGAATCAATGAAACTTATTCCTGTTTGCAGACTAAGGGAACACAGGACTTTGGCAAAAATAAACAGATGAAGTGAAACACAGGACAGGACTTCGGTAAAACGGTTATAGCTTAAAAGCTTTGGAAAATAAGAGCTTAACTCATTGGCGACAAACTGACAGTAGAAATATTCAAAACATTTGTATCCTGAGTAATGGTAATAAATCAGAAGGGTCATTATTTCACTCTCGCTCATTTTACAGCAAGGCTTCTGATAGCCACCATAAATTGTTTTGTCTTCGAGGATTTTTGAAAACACTTCGCTTTCAATTTCTTTACACAGGTCATCAGCTTTGATGAAGATTTCTATCAATAGATTTTCGTCAAAAAGCATATCTTTGTTTTTCATGAGGTGTTTTAGTATTTGTTCAATTCTAAAATATTAATTTTAGACATTAAGCACCTCATGTTTTTCTCCGAATTCACGTTAATTTTATTTTGGACTTCTCAAACCCGTTTGTAAGCGGTTATGATTTTGTTTATCAAACAGTTATAAACGAAAAAAGTCGCCAATTTGGCGACTTGTCAGTATGGCTTCTCCTCTTGGCGCTATCTCGAACCGCTTGATTATGATATTCAGTATATAGTAGGGTTCAACTGTACAAAAGTGAAAATTTCTTATCAAAAAACCCTTCAAACATTATGCAAATTAACTGACCCCAATTATGTCGAGTTTACCTTAATTTATATCTCCCCAAAACGACCAGGTGGTTCCATTATAAAAACAGATTAGCTTTGCAATGGGATCATAACACATCATTCCTGCTGTTGGTGATTTTACGTTGCTTACGGGGTTAATAACCTTAGGCAAAATAAGAGCTTTCTTGTCAGACTCAAAAACAAGAACTCCATTTGTCTGGGAATCAGGCATACCTACAATTAATCCCTTGGTTACATTTTTTTCTACACTAGTAATTAAAGTAGGAGAGACTCCATTTTCTCCCGTCATTTCAATCCAGGAAATACCATTGTAATATTTCGTCTTTGCTGTTAATCCGTCAAAAACAAATGTCCCTGGAGAAATATTTGTCATACTTGTGACATTCTGTACCTGCGGAAGTAGTATCCCTTTAGTGGTTCCTGTTGGGAAATCCATTAACCCGTCACCATCTACAGATACTTTTTCTATACCTATTTGGGCTTTTACTGCGAAATTATAGAGAGAAAAAATTAGGATAATGTATGTTTTCATTTAATTACATGTTTGGTTAATACAGCTCCATTTTGTTCCGTTATAAATTTTTATACAATTTTCATCGGTATCATGAATAATCATTCCGTCCACAGGAGCAGATATCGATACCTCCGGGTTCTGGACTCTTGATATCACCATTCCTTTGTTGTTAGACTCAAGAGCGATAAAGCCATTGTTTCTGTCTGCTGGAAAGTTTGGTGTGCTTGATTTGGATCTGGTGGAAATTCCTATTTTAGTTATTTGGGGAGTTCCTGCAGTGCCTGGCTTATAACAAGGGCAGGCAAATGATGTCACCACATTAGAATATACTAAACATCCTCCGGCAATAGTAATAATAATATTATACTCGGCAGAAGTAATATCTGTCACAGGAATGGTGTATATATTGGTAGTTGCTCCCGGAATTTGGATTCCGTTTTTATACCACTGATATGTTCCTAATCCTGTGTTTACAGATAAAACCGAGCTGCCGGTATTTCCTGTACATGGTCTCAGCGGATTTGGACTTCCTGAAATATTAATTTTCACAAGTGGAGTATCTCCAAAGCCTGAATAATAGCCTCCGAATCCTGCAGCAACGCTTCCTCCCAATAGTTCAGCCTGGATTGTTCCGGCCGAGCTTATTTTTATATTATTAATGGGATTCGATATACCTCCTATATCATATCTATAGCTTCTCCAATTTGAATTTCCCGGGACGGCAATGTTGGCGGTTGCAGGTATCGGATTGATATTAGTTCCTCCTAATGTTTTCACTACTGGTACATTAGCTATTCCGTTTGCTGCAAGAACAGCAAGTTCTGTATTGTTATATTGTATTTCTCCGATTCTCTTGGCATCAGGTATCAGGTCTACGCTTTTCTGCCCAAAACAGGAAAGAGGAGGGATAAACATAATACTATTGGTATTAAGATTAGAATTACCAAAAATTTTATGAAAAACATAGACTGCCTTATTGGATTTCAAGTACATGTTTTTACTGGTAAAGGAGATTCCAGATATTGTTTTGTAATCCCCAGCATTAGTTAATGTAAAATTATCACTGGGATTTGTACTCCCATTTATTCTTACAGTGGTATTAGCTTCAGTGGCAATAACTATTACTCTTTCACTTTCCGCACCATTTCCTTGCATTATAACGTACTCATTTCCAATTTTTTCAATAGGAACTAACTGATCTATACCGAAGTCTCTTCCATCTTCGCTGCCTCCCTGCTGCATTAATCCTCCAACGGTTACAGCGATATCATTATTGGACGATATTTTAGCTCCAAGCCAGCCTGTGTCCTGTATACTTAATTGATTCACTCTTACTTTAGCGTATAATATAAAGGACTGACCTTTCTGTAACGTTCTTGTAATGATGGATCCTGTTATAGGAGATGAACTTGTTCCATTGATAAATTCAGTTCCGAAGTCAATATTTGAAATAGTTACCGTCGTATTATTTTGTGTAGCCATTATAGAAGCCATATTACCGACTTCAGATATTGTAGTCTTGGATTCAGTGGGGGTTCCACCCCAGAAAAAAATCTTTCCTAAGGCAGCCTTTCCTTTTGTCATAACAGAACCTGCATGAGCATCAGCCGATCCTCTGTAATTTACATAAAAGCCATCAGAAGAAGTAAAAATTAATCCTCCTTTTTCGGCAGAAATAATGGTTCCAGCATTATTTGTAGGAAGTGTCAGGAGAGAGGTTCCCGGTGGTGTAACAGCATTATTAGAACTGTTAACAAGTGTTAGTTTTACAGGACTACTGTTACTTAAAGTTATCACACCGTTAGTAACAGTAGTAACGGTTGATGCATTTATAGATTGGACGGATAATTTTGGAATGGTATTACCATCTGCTGTAGTTACATTAACAGTAATATTGGTTAAAGATGGAGTAGACAAATAAATAAACTCTTTTTCTATATTGGCTTCGCCACTGGCGGAGGTATAACTTCCAAAGATAATTGGCTGTAAGTAATGGAGGTTATCAAGTTGCGCATAGCCAAAATTAAGCATAAGGAACGCTATAAATAAGTATAGTCTTTTCATAATTAGTTTTTTAAATAATAGGAATTAAATGATAACTCTGGAGATGCAAGCCCGCTTCAAAGTTAGCATTTTAAAACAATTTATCATAATAAACCTGTTTAAACTTTTTTACGGAAAGAGTATCCAGAAAATTAGCAATTTTGGATTGCAACTTAAAATAACTAAAATCTGGAACTCATAAGCAAAGATAAACTGGAAAAATGGATAATTCCTCATTTGAGCAGAGGAAAACGGGGACTTTCAACAAGATTTGATTTAGGGAAAATCTTTCAACTCATTATTAAGCGTTTAAAAACAGGCTGCCAATGGCGCGAGCTGAGTCTTAAAGAGTACTTTACAAATCAGGGAATCAGTTGGCAACTGATTTATTATTATTTTAATAAATGGAGTAAGGATGGTTCTTTCAAGCGAATTTGGGTTTCCCTTCTTAAAAAGAATAAAAGAAATTTAGATCTTTCCTGTGTTCAGATGGACGGAAGTCATACGCGCAGTAAAACCGGTGGCGAATCGGTAGGTTATCAGGGACGAAAATCATCAAAGACCAGTAATTGTATCTTCCTTTGTGATAATCAGGGACAAATGCTTTCAATGGGAGAGCCAGTGAGCGGAGAACATCATGACCTTTATCAGATTGAAGAAACTTTAGAGGAGATTTTTGTTCTTTTGGATGAAGCTGATATAGAGTGTAAAGGATTATTCCTGAATGCAGATTCAGGTTTTGACGGTAAAAAATGCAGAGATATTCTTGAGAAAAAAGAAATGATTGCCAATATTAAAGAGAATCCACGGAATGGAAATACAGAGTATGAAAAATATTTTGATTCCGAACTGTATAAAAGAAGATTCAAAATAGAAAAAGCAAATGCATGGCTGGATAGCTTCAAAGCACTATTAGTAAGGTTTGAAACTTTAAATATTACATGGATGAGTTTGCATTATCGGGCTTTTTCTATTTTTGTTTCTCAGAAAAATAAAAGTTTAAACAGGTTTTGTATCTTTGCATTTAATGTTACAAATTTTTAAAAAAAAATTATGAAAAAATTATTATTAGCTAGTTTCGCTAGTTTATTTTTAATATTTTTGAGCTGTGAAAGAGATAATGTTAGTACAAATACAACTGATAGTGAGTCGCTATCGACAATAAAAGTGCAATATAGCTTTACAAAAGGAACATTAGTTTACAAAGGGGATAAAGAATATACCTACAATACTATTTGTAATGTGTATAGAGAAGGAGATGGCGATTTTTTAGATTTAGGACGAGCTTATGAGGCAACTGCTTCCACTGCTAAAGGATTCACTTCTCAAATTAAGATAGCAAACAAAAACTTTTGAAGTAAACAAAACCTATGATATCGATTTGGCTACAAACTCACTGATTTTTGCTAGCCCATCGGTGCAAGACGGTTTTGTGTATCACGGTGACCAAGGGCTTAAACTTACTTTTGCCGTTTTAACAAATAACCAAGTGAAAGGAAGTATAACAGGTTCTTTTAAAAGATTTTATCCGGAAACAACTGGAAACGCAATCGTTTATTTTGACTTTAAAAAGTAATTTTTAAGATGGCATTTATAGCAGATGCCGTTTTTTATATTAAAAGTATACCTTACGAAGTAAAACCATTTATTATGTTAAAACCATTTTTCTTAAAGAAATCATTTTTTCTAAGTTATCTATTACTATCAGTTACAGCATTAGCTCAAAATTTCACTTACAACGGACTTAATTATACGATTACTGACAACGTTAATAATAAAGTAAAAGTGAAAAACAATACCAATTCATTAACAACTAGTGGCATCGTGATTCCAAGTACCGTAATGTATAATGTTCAGAACTATACTGTATCAGCAATCGATGAAGATGCTTTTTTTGAAAATAGATACACCCCATCAATAATTATCCCAAATACAGTAACAAGCATTGGCAGAAATGCATTTGGTGAATGTCAAAGTATGACCACAATGAATATTCCCAGTTCTGTTGTTTCTATTGGTACTAATGCTTTTTCTGGATGTTCAAGTTTAATTTCACTCACCGTTAATTGGCAAGTACCACTAGCAGTAACTTCAAATCAATATATTTTTTTAGGAGTAACAACTAGTAATTGTACTTTGTATGTGCCAAGTGGCACTGTAAGTAGTTACACAACTGCACAAGTATGGAGTAGTTTTAATCCTATTTTACCACAATCTCCATTAGGTGTTAGCGATTTTGATGCTGAAAATAATGATATGACGATATATCCTAATCCTGCAAAGGAGTTCATTATCTTGAAAAGTAGAGCTTTTAAAACAGATTTATTTGATTATTCAATTATCGATAATTTAGGAAGAAGAATAAAATATGGTAAAGCAAGATTTGGAGAACAAATAACTATTGAAAATCTGCAAATTGGCAAATACATTGTTATAACTGAAATTGAAAACAACAAAAAAGTTGCAACAAAATTTATAAAAGAGTAATTTTATTAAGAAAATAATAGGATGTTAAAAAAGATTCTCAATAATTATTTGAATCTATTGAGTATAATTTGACAATTTTGCCATAAAACCCAATATTCTTGACTTTGTGGTGTTTTTTCATAATCTTTATCAAGTCTTCTGAAGAAATTAAAGATTCCGAAAGCTCTCTCTGTTACCCATCTCCATTTCAAAGGAACAAAATCTTTTTCTGAAGGTGGGCAAGAGGAAATCTCCACTTCCAAACCTATGATATTTTCTTGTACCCAATCTAAAAATCCTATTCTGTAGGCTTGGTCTCCGAGAATTTTTTCCAGCCGGTCAAGATACCCTAACAGAGGTTGCAATACCGCTTGACCAATGGATCCATCTGTATAATTGGCAGGGCTTACCACGACACCCCAAACCAAACCTAATGTATCAGTGATTACGTGCCGTTTTCTACCATTAATTTTCTTATTCCCATCAATGCCTTTATCTTTAGAAATAAAAGAGCTACACTTAATACTTTGACTATCAATAGAAAGAAGGCTTGGTGTTTCAGCTTTCCCTTGATTAAGTCTTTCTAACTTGTTGAGTGCTGAATTCAACCGTATCAAAGTCCCATCTTTACCCCATTTACGAAAATGATAGTACACACTCTGCCATTTTGGGAATGTTTCAGGAAGATTTCGCCATTGGCTTCCTATGCGCAGAATCCAAAGAATTGCATCTTCCAAATCACGTAAATTATAATGTCCTTTTGTTTTTATGGGTAAATGTTTTTTCATAAATTGTCACTGCTGATTGGTAAGTCGGATATATTTCGATTTCATAGAACTCTGTTGTTTTTTTCCAATTACAAAGTTCTTACTGATCAGCTTTTTTCAAAATAAAAAAGTATTTTTTTATTTAAACATCCTATGTTACTTTCCAAATTTTAAAAGTTAATTTTTTTCTTTTTTTAAATATAATTTGGTTGATATTTTTGTTTGTTATTTATAATTCCAAAAGCTTGCCTTAAAAGTTTGTTGCAAACAGCGATTAAGGCTATTTTTTTGCACTTCCCTTTTTCCAAAATCCGCTCAAAGAGAGCTTTGCATTGAGCGTTAAATCTTATGGCACTCCACGAACAAACGTATAAAATGCTTCTCACAAATCCTTTGCTCGTCCTGCATTTTCCAATTGTTATTTTTTTGTTGCCGGAATGATACATTCTGGGTGCTACACCAAAATACTTAGATATCGATTTTGCGGTTTTAAAATTCTTAAAATTATTGGTCGCAACCAATAACAACAAGGCTGTTTTGTCCCCAATTGCCGATATGCTGGTCAATAATTCTTTACTCTCTTTAAGTTCTTCATCTTCTAATTTCGGAAGTCTTTTTGTACTTTTTCAATTTCTTTTGCCAACTTTTTGATGACGGATTCATAGTGTTTTACAACATTTTTGTTGAGAACGGGTTTTTGCCTAAGTGATTTTAATTTTAATGAAAATCTCGCTTTTTCCTGTTCTAAATCATGCCAAAGCATCAGTTCCTGGTCAAGAAGTTCAATATTTTCTTTTTTCGGTTCAAAAGGATTAAGTTCCATTGTTTCTCCAAAATTCCGAACCAGTTTTGCGTCTTGCTCGTCGGTTTTGCTGATGTGGTTTTTCACTTCTGCAAATTTCTTGATGGATAATCCGCTTACCTGATACACTTCAAAACCCAACTGGTAAGCATAATACAAAATTTTGCTACTGTAGGAACCGGTGGCTTCAACCACAATTTTGTACGTCTCTTTTTTCCACTTCTTCAAGCATCTCTCAATATCTGTTTTGTTGTTGCAAACATTGATGATGACTTCTTTTTCTTCATCGTTCAATAAACTCATTACCAAAATCTTGGAACTCACATCCACTCCAATTACTTTTTTTCCTAGATTCGCCATACTAAAAGTTTTTAAATTTCATTAGAAAGTAGTTTTCTTTTTAACCATTGTGATAAGAGTTCTTATCATAGTGCTGAACAGCATCCTATTCGGTCTTTAGAAAACAAGCAACAGGGACTCAATGTTTAAATCGATATTGAATATCTGCAAGCTCTCTGTCTTTTTCCTGTTGCTTTTTCTAATGTATTATTCTAAATGAATATTTTTAACTTTTAGTATTCTTTAAATATTGTAGGCAAACTTATCACAGGCTCTAAGAGATTTTCACTTTTGTATAGTTGAACACTATAAAGAATTTCACTTCCTCATAAGTCGTTATAAAAAGAATTCAAGTTTAAATTTGGTCTTATAATTATATTGTGAAATTTCAAAAGAGCCATTGTATTTAGCTGTTCTTGTTTCAATGTTATTCAATCCATTTCCTAATCTATTATTAAAATTTGATACATTATAATATTCATTAAAAATTATTACTATGCGAATTATTTTCTTGAACTGAAAGAATGTTAGTTCAACTTCAGTTGCGGTAGAATGTTTTGCAATGTTATTAGCAATCTCCAAACAACAAAGCTTCAAATCTTTAACTAAATTATTAGGCACATAACAATTTTTTTCAAGATTACTTGAGGATAAAAAGAGAAGTTCTCTTAAAAAAAAATACTCACCAAAAATATCGTTTACACTTTCATATAAATTTATTATTGATATTTTCTTTTGTTTAGGGGAATTTATATATATTTTTAGATTATGACTAATAATATCAAGATTAGAAATTATTTTATCTTTAATATCCATATCAAAGCTATTACTCGATTTTGTAATTAATGCTGTCTTAGATATTAAAGCTCCTAACTCATCATGTAAATCCATGCTAATTTCGTTATAGATACCATTAATTTTATTATTCGTATTTAATTTAATTTTAAATAAAACAGTGATTAAAATGATTATAGTAGCAAATATCAAGAATAGGAAAGCCTTCGTTTTAAAAAAACTATTTTGAACATCGACAATTATTGGTTTAAAATGAATCAATCTCCCTGTATTATCTATACTTTCAAATTCTATAGTATATTCGCCTGATTCATATGCTATAAGATCTAAATATGATTTATTTAAATCAAGCCAAACACCTTTGTTTATCCGGTATCTAAATTCATATGATCCTAAATTATCTAAACGTTTTAAAGAAAGATATATTCTAGCAAAATACTTATCTCTGTTAAATTTCAAGATGTACTTATCTTTTTTTGAGAAGTTATTAACAAATACAGTATCTTTTCCCATCAAAGAAATGTCCGATATATAACCATAATTTTTCCATTTATTACTTTTTTCAATGTTTATAGGATCTATAATATCATAACCATCAACTCCGCCAAATATAATTTTACCGTTTTTTAGTTTTATAGATGATTTAAAATTATACTCATTATTTATAAGCCCATTTTTTTTTGTAAGCTTAATTTTTAGGTTTCCAAATGCATCATAACAAACAATACCACTAAAAGTAGATACCCAAAAAAAATTATTATCATCCCTTGTTATTGAGGCAACCGTTGGATTTACAAATGGTATTTTTAAGAATTTAGTATGAACTTTACTATAAATACTTAAAATGTCAATTCCTTTTTGATGCCCTATCCATAGATTATTTTTTTTGTAGTCTATATATAAATCTGTTACTTCAGAGTCTTTAATTTTTATAAATTTATGCTTTGTAAATATGTATAATCCTTTACTAGCTCCTATATAAAAAATATTTCTAATGGTGTCTTTTGTGATAATTTTTATCTGTCCTCCCTCAAATGGTACTTTGTGTAATTCAATAGGGGAATAATTTTTTGTTTCATTAAAGAAATATAAAAAATTACTGTCACCTGCGTATATTTTTTTTTCTTTCCGATCATAATATAATGCAGAGATAGTCTCATTATTAGGAATGATATCAGGAATATTTATTTTTACGCTTTTATTTAACGAAAAATTTAAAAAGTATAAGCCCTGCCCTTCCGTTCCTACATAATACCCATTAGATCCAATAACTGCATCATATATTGAAAGGGCTGGAAGTGATTTGTGATTATAAATTTTATTATTGACAACACTAACAGGTTGAGGATTACCAAATAATATTATTTGATTTTTATTTTCTATTATTTTACGTCTGGTTCTTGCATGTTTATAGCTTCTATATTCATTTGTAAGATGTCTTATAAATGAACGATTCTTGTAAATTACATAAAATCCTTTATTGGAACTCAGACAAATCCTATCACTATTAATAAAGATTTTTCTAAGTTCAATATTTTCATCTTCTGTTATGCTAAACTCTTTAATATTGTTATTATTTTTTACAAATAAATCTTTATCATTTTGTATAAACCAATAATTATTGTTCTCATAATAAATATCATTAATTCTACCATTAGTATATTTAGTTCCTGTTGTCAATTTATATTTTAGAAATCTTTTTTTTCGTTCATTAAAAAAATATGGATCTTTTAGTCCTAAAAAAAATAAACTGTCATTTTGTATTTTAAAGAATTCTTTATAGCCTCCAGGACAATTATTTCTGTCAGTTACCTTATAATATTTATTTTGATCAAACCAAAAGATCCCCTGATGTGGAACAGATATGAATAATTTATTTTTAAACAAACAAATTTTAGCATTAAAATCAGGAGGTATATTTGGATTTAGGTATCTCTGAAAATTTTTTAAAATTATTTTTGATCCATTTGTGTGATAAGTTTCAATAAGAAAATTACTTTTTAAAAATATCATATTTTTATAATCAGAATATATATCAAAAAAAGAGTCATTACTTATAACTTTTGATTTTCGATTAGATAAATTTATTTCAATACAACCTTTTTTGAAAAGTACAAAAAGTGATTTTTTATTATAAACTGATATTTTTTTTATATAGTCATCAGAAAGACTCAGCTTATTAAACTTAAATTCTAGAAAATTTAATCCATCAAATTTATATATTTTATTATGAGTTGCAATATAACATATACTCTCAACGGTTGCTACGTCTACAACATCATTTGTTTCAAGACTATTTTCAACATTATAATTAACAATTTTATATTGCTGACAAAACAGTAATTTGTGAAAAAAAAGGAGTAATAAAAATAAAATCTTCATATATATCTTAATTTTAAATAACAAAGCTGTGGTAGCTGCAATTTGCTGCTTTGTAGCAGGTTGCGCAACTTTTATTCAATCTAAGCCAAATGCACTATGGGTAGATTTATTCGAAGAGAATACTTCGAGGCTTACCTCGGGGACTATTTATAAAGCCAAGCTGTGAAATCAACTCTTCAATATAAAAATACAAGATATAACTCGTAGTGCATTTCGGCAATATTGATTTTTAATTTATTGATATTCCTATTTGCATTTCTGTTTATTGTTTGAATAATAGTGAGCGTTACTATTTTTGAGAGTATCCTTGTTTTAAAACCTAAAAAAGTTACGGTGTAATTTCTTCTAATCATAAACAGGTCACAAAGTTGAGAGAATAAAGTTTCTATCCCCTTTCTGGACTTCCGTATTATGTAAGGCTGAATTTTATAACTTTTTTGGTTCTTTCTCATTGGAACTTTCAGTTTTATATTATGCGATGTAAACAAGTCTAATTGGAACTCTGCAGACAAATATCCTTTATCACCCAAGATTGTACAGTTTTTAATTTGTTGCTTTATATCTTTCAGATAATGAATGTCATGTACTGAGGCAGGGCTAATATCCAAACTTTGAAACACATCTTCTGTTAAGCAAATCGCATGAAGTTTATAACCATAGTAATGCATTTTCTGTGAAGCACAATAACCTCTGTTTGGAAGCGCATAATCTGTTTTTTTACATATTCTACTGCGTGAACTTATTGATAATCTGCACATTTCCAACAACATACTATTTACAACAACATACTTTTCAGAGCCATTAACCTTTTCTGCTAATAATTTTCTAATCCGTTTCATATGGTTAAACAGCTTCCTTTTTATTCTATTGCAAACGCTTTGTTCGATAAGTGATTTAATTTCAACAGGTAAGATTCTGAAAAGCTGATGCTCACTATCAATACTCATATATTCAGAAGTCAGATTTATTGCGATTATCCTTAAATCTGTTAACTTGGGTTTTCGTATCTGAAATAAAAAATTCTCACTATCTAATTCTAATTTCTTTAATACTTCTAAAATTTTCTCGTAATTTGCTCTAAAGTTTTGCATTCAATTGTTTGTGATAACTACAATTTACTGCTTTCTAGCAGCTTACACAACTTTTATTCAATATAACACAAATGCACTACGGGTAAGATATATTATTCTCCTTTATAAATCATTGATATTAATTCCGACTTACTATGGATTTTATATTTTCTATAAATAGATTTAATATTCATCCTTACGGTTTCAATCGAAATTGACAATTTATCAGCTATCAACTTATATGACAATCCATCAATTATTCCTATTGCGACTTCTCTTTCTCTCTTTGTAAGAATGTTTAATTTTCTTTGTTTATTATTAAAAAAAGCAAAAACTTTTTTTGCGATCTTTGGTGTCATAAATGCACCATCATTTTTTATAGAATTAAGCACTTCATATATATATACATCAAAATTTTGTTTATCAATATATCCTATTACACCTAATCTTAATGCCATGAGTATGGTTTCTGTATCGTCTTGTACAGAGTTTATTATAATAGAAACATTTTTATATTTTTGTAAAATTTTTGGTATTGCCTCCAAACCGTTCATGTTGGGCATTAAAATATCTAACAATATAATATCTGCTTTTATTTCTTCATCACAAAGAAATCCAATAGGGCTTATATAAATCTTTTCACAAAAATAATTATCACTTTTATTTACCATTTCTTTTTGCAGAAGAGCAAACTCTAAATCATCTTCAATGATAATAACGTTTCTAATTGTTTCCACCATCTGTATTGTAATAAAAAAGTTAATTGATTATTTAATCGTAATATTTTCTATAAAATAATTATAAATTGAAGTTGTTTAAAGTTCCCTAATTAGAATGCAGACAAAAGCTAATAGGTATAAATCTCTCCATTGTTTTTCCTTCGCCTCATATCTTAATATAGTGCTTTGATGTCGTCATCCATGAATTCTTCCCCTAAATGATGAATCTTCTTTTGTAAAGTTCTTTATTAACTGTCCTAATATTGGATTTTTGATGTCTTCCAACATCTTCCAGCAATACTTTGGCGTTATTTTTCTTTTCTCCTAACGATAAATATGGACAAATCTCTTTTTTATAATATTTTTACTTAACAAACTTTTTTTGAAAGAATGATGCAAATTCTTATAAAGTCTTCATTCTTTACTTTAAACAACTTTATTGTATAATCGTCAATTAAGCATTAAGCTTGAAAATAAACAAAGGATTTAATCAATGTATATTATGGTTTAATATCGACGTCAAAATTACCAAAAATTTTAATTTAAATTCCTTATTAAAGATAATAATAAGCACCCATATTTATGTAGGTTCAAAAATAATTAAGATATTACATTATTAGTTATTTTTGTAATGTAATAATAAATAGAATTTTATCTCTATTTTTTGTATAAAAAAAATCAATTTGTTACTGAATTTGTTATTTTTTTTAGCGATAGATATTAATAAATAATTTATATTGCAAATGTAATAAAATAATATATTTACATGTTGTTAATTTTGTATTTTTACCAAAAAAAAGAAGCTATAATGAAAAAAGTGTTATTTGGAGCAATTTTGTTTCCTTTAATTTTGTCCGCACAAGTGGGGGTTAATACAGCCTTGCCTGCAGCGACTCTTGATGTAACTGCTAAAAATAAAACAGGTACAACAAATAATGTTGACGGTTTTTTATTTCCTAGGGTCGATCGGCAAAGAGCACAGAGTATGACGGGAGTTAAAACTTCAACTTTAATATATGTTGATAGTATTGCTACAGGAACCCAAACCGGTACAACTGTAAATATGGATAAGGTGGGATTTTATTATTTTGATGGAACCGTTTGGAGTAAACTTAATACCTTGACGGAAGGTGGTACGGCAGGACAAGTTCTTACATCCAATGGTGCAGGAGCGGCACCTTCTTGGATAACTCTAAATACTGTAAGCGGAACTATAGCTTCTGCAAATTATGTACAGGGTACCACAGCTTTAACCATTAATCAGGGAACTACTGCTGATGTCCCGGGTGTAACAATTGTATTGACAGTTCCTACGGGAAAAACACAAACTTTTTTATTTACGATTTTAGGATTTGCTATAAATGCTACTGGTGCTGGAGGGGTGGCTACTCAGGGGGTTTTTAGTTTACTTCAAAACGGAACAAAAATTTCTTCGGCGTATACATCATCGGGAGATGGAGGTAGTTTAATTAATTTACCTGCTCCCACAACATTTTTAAAATCAGTAACACTTTCGGCAGGAACATACATTTTTAAAGTTCAATATTCTGCCTGGTCCGGAGATCAGATTGTGAATGCAAATCCCTCAAATTATGTAGGTTACAATGGCGATACAGAGGCAATGCTAACAAAAATGCAGGTTTTAGTATATAATAATTAGATACTATTTAATAGACAAGACAAGACAAAAGAAAAGCAAAATTATCAGACCGTTTTTAGTATTTTTGTTTTTGATGAAAATTATTAAGGTACTTTATATCATAAAGATTGAGTGCGCTAATTTCTCTTCATGAGACTATCTCGAACACCATTTTTACTTTACATAAAGCTAAATTAAATTTCAATCGGGCTTTATTGATTTTGTTTCAAAATGATACTCCAAAACTGAATCTAATTCTAATTTTAGAGTCTTGACTGGTATTGGTGTACTTAGTTGAATGCTTGAAACAAGCTTTTTGTTTTATTGATTTTCAAGACATTGTAATTTTGTCATGTACTTAGCAAATGATATTTATTTTATAATGGTCTATTTTGAGAGCTTGTTTAAATTTTAATAAAAAATTTTGTTAAAGGCTTTCCGAGGTTGGATATTTGAAAAAAAATAAAATGTACCCAACCGATTTAACAGAAAGCCAATGGCAATATATAAAGAAAACGATGAATCTGAAAGAGCGAAAAAGAAAATATTCTCTTATGGTGATTTGGAATGCGCTATTATATGTCATAAAAACAGGTTGCCAATGGCGTATGATGCCTAATGATTTTTCCAAATGGCAGTTGGTTTACTACTATTATAATAAATGGTCTGATGCTGAAGATTTTGATTTATTGCTAGCCCAACTACGAGAAAAAGTACGTTTAAACAAAGGTCAAAACAGAGCCCCAAGCTTAGGGATTATGGACAGCCAAAGTGTAAAATGGGGAAATAACCGTTCATTAAACGGATTTGACGGAAACAAAAAAGTAAAAGGAATTAAACGGCATATAGTGGTAGACAAAAACGGATTTCTATTAGCAATAATGGTAACTGTAGCCAACGTTTATGACGGTAAAGCGGTGGAATTATTAATGAGAACCATGTCTTACTTTTTAAGTCCTGTAAAAGTTATTCTCGCTGATTGCGGTTACAGAGGAGAGATCATAGAGACTGTAAAGAAAAAATTTGGGTATCTCTTATTAAGGTTGTCATGCGTTCGGACGAGAAAAAACCAGGCTTTAAGCCTGTTCATAAAAGATGGATTGTAGAACGTACATTTGCATGGTTTGATAATGACAGAAGATTGTTTAGAAATTATGAGTTCTTAATGGAAACATCGGAAAACATGGTCAAATTATCGGCGATAAAACTTTTATTGAACAAAATTTAAACAGGCTCTTAAATAGAATAATAGTTCAACAGTTTCTATTTTATATTTATTATCATGTCCCTAGCAAATACTTGATTTGTTGGAAACTATTTTTAATTTAATAATAGATTATAACTTTTATTGATCAGATTTATATATAAATGTATGTCAAAATTTAATTTCAAAGAAATTCATATTGGAGAGTTAATTAAGAAAAGAATTTTAGAATTAGGATACGAGAAGGATCGTATTTTAAAGTTTCATAAAATTAGTGAGGATGATTTAAAAAACATGCTTTTGTCGGAAAGTTTAGATTCATCATTGATTTTAAGATGGAGTAAACTTTTAGAGTATGACTTTTTTAGAATTTACAGTCATCATCTCATTCTCTATTCACCACAAAGCAGTATTAACTTAAATGATCAAAAGAAAAATACTGTACTTCCCGTATTTAGAAAAAATATATATACTAAAGAAATTATTGATTTTCTGATTGAACTATTAAAAACGGGACAAAAAACTAAAAATGAAATTATTAATGATTATAATATTCCAAAGACAACTCTCTATAAATGGATTGATAAGTATGGCAAATAATTTTAAATAGTTAGTTTGTTTATTACGTGATAACATTTTAAATTTTTTATATGACTATAAGACCTAATTATAATAAAATTTATATTGATTTAATTTTAATTAAATTTCCGGAAAGGGTAGATGAATTTCTTCCTTTTTTAAAGGAAAAAACATTATCTAATCTTGAAGTGTTAACTTTGAATAATAGACTATTTGATTCTTTAAGTTCTGATTTTTCTAATGGAAAGCATCGTGCTTATGACAAAAATTCAATTTTATATATTTTAGATTATCAAAAGAAAAATAAATTAAATAATACACAGCTTGCAAATCACTTCAAATTAAGTAGAAATAGTATTACAAAATGGAAAAAGATTATTCGAAGAGAATGCCTTAATGTCAAAGCAGAAAAAGTTTGAAAAATCGTTATTTACAGCAGAATTTATTCAAAATCAGGCTTACAGAACTCATTAATATGGAGCATCCGTTGGTAAAATTGGCAGGTGAGATTTCCTGGGATAAAATGGATTCAGAGTTTGAGAAATTATTTTCAGAAAACGGAAGACCTTCTATTGCTATCCGTAAAATAGCAGGAATGCTTTTGCTTAAAGAAAGCGATGAGACGGTTGTATAAAGATGGGTGGAGAATGCTTATTGGCAATATTTTACAGGAGAAACCTTTTTTCAGACCGAGCAGCCTTTTGACCCGAGCAATTTTGTACACTTTAGA
>NZ_QEHP01000110.1:0-1174 GCF_003094695.1 Chryseobacterium sp. HMWF035
GGGGTCGATCCTGTAGCATCCGCAATATTAGGATCTGCTTTTTTCTCTAAAATATAGGTTACCAGATCTTTGTTATATTTTACGGAAAGCCCCGACAACGCAGTTCCTTCACGGCTTTTATAATTTACATCTTTCACATTGTCCATCAAAAATTTGGCAACGTCTACATTCCCTCTGTAGCAAGCCAGAATTAAAGGAGAAAAACCGCTTTCATTAGTTTGGTTAATGATGTTCGGATTCTGTTTCATCATGTCCTTCACTTCAGCAACTGTACCGCTTCTTGCCACATCAAAAATAGATTTTGCTTTTTCCTGAGCAGTTGCCAAAGTAAAACTGAGAAACATTCCTAACAATAAAATTAATTTTCTCATTGTTTTGTAAGAACATAATTGTATTGAACATTCACGTTTTCAGCAATCTTTTTAGATACCATTTTCGGAATGGTTACTTTATGATCTGCGGTCTTGGCTACAAATCCTCCCGACATATAAATTTTTCCGTCTTTGACATAAATGGTTGCCGCAGAATTGTACGCCTTATCTACTCCATGAAAATTTAATTTTCCCTGAACGGTATATTTTTGTGGCGTTGCGGATAATTTGGATTTATCAAAATTCAGAATTTTTCCGGTGAAGGTTGCTTTTGGATATTTTGCGGTTTCGGCATAGCTTTCATTGAAGTGCTCTTCCATTAATTTTGTTTTGAAATGGAAGTTTTTCACGACAGAAACTGATGCAAAATCTCCTGTATCAGCATTGATTACCGCGACATTATTGTCGTCCTGTGCAAAAACATCTTCAAATAGAGGTACAGATGCTTCAAACGTTACTTTCCCTGTTTTAGCCATATACTTTTGCGCAAAAGCAAAATTGGTAAAGAATAACGCTGTAATAAGTAAAACTAGCTTTTTCATTTTAAATTTTTAGTTTTCGAGAAGCCCGTCGGCTTTCCATTTCGTGATGATCGTAATTTGTGAAGGCGATAAACTTCCTCCTTGAGGCATTTTCAGAGGGTCTCCATTGGCGCGGCTTATTCTGTTGATGACATTATCTATATTTGCTTTCACCTGAGAATAATTTGAAAGAGCCTGAACTCCCGGTGAATGACAACTGACACAATTGGCATCAATAATGGGCTTTACGTCTTTATTGTAAGTTACCACTTCCGCAATCGG
>NZ_QEHP01000111.1:0-1731 GCF_003094695.1 Chryseobacterium sp. HMWF035
GTTTCATATATGTCAGGATTGTTTAAGTTGTTATCAAAATCTTTATCAACGAAGAATAATAAGTTATATTTATCTTTTTGATGCTTTATTTTATTATATATTTTTAATACGTTGTTTTTGTTTTTGCAAGAAAAATTAAAATAATCCTTATCAACTATATTTTTTATCCTGCTAGAATAATAATTTGCATCAAATCCTTCATAAAAACAAAATAGTTTATTACAATTTTCTTGCTTTGCAGATAAAATATATTTTTGATATACTATTGCAATACTATTTTCCACAGCAGATTTCAAACTATCTTTTGTTATCATAGCTGATACATTCTTTTAAAGGGGTTGCATATTCAAATAAATCATTCTCAAAAATAAATGGGGAATGCGTTACTGCAATTAATAAATCACATTTTCTTGAGTTTATGATGTCAGGTAGTAATAGTTGTTGCCAAAATATTGATAATGACAATTCAGGTTCATCGAATAAAACAATATATTTATCAGTTTCTTCTAAATATATTTTTGAAAAAAGTGAAACAATTTGTTTTTCTCCGGAAGATAATTTTTTAAGCTGAACCTCTGAAGTACCATGAATTTCTTTGTATTTCTCGTTTTCATGTTGAATATATAATTTAACTTCTCTTTCGTCATAAACATATTTTTTTTCGGTTAAATAATGATTACAAACTTCAACGAATTTTTTGATTGCAATATCTTGTTTCTCTTGTTTATTATAAAGACTAGTAAGTTTTTCAATGAAGAAAATTAAGCCTTTATTATCTGTATTTCCTGTTTCAATATATTCATTAATTTTGTGTCGATCTTCAGTACTCATGTTTGGACCGATTCTATCTAATATGATATTTAGTTTATAAGCATCGATTTTTTTCTTGTTACTTAATTTAACATTTGGAAAATCAGTCAATAGCTGGTGAAGCATCTCAGCACTGATATCTGAAAACCCTATCATTGAAGAATGGGCAATTTTATTGGTAATGTAGTCTATTCTCTCTTCAACATCAGACATTCCAAATTGCATTATATCTGTGTGATCATATTGCTGATAAAATAAGTCTCTTTTAACTTTTATTCTAAAATTCTCATTTACATCGTCTTTATTTAAAATTCCTATATTTTTAATATCCTCCTCAATTCTTCTATACGTGGGAAAATACAAAATTTTACAATCTACATTTTCATCGATTTTTTTTATTTCATCAAAAAATTTATTTCCATCAATTTCATCAAAATGTTTACGGATCATTTCAAAGATATAATTAGCTGGAGCGTTGATTTTGATTCCTATTTTTTTTAAAGCAGATTGTAATTCTAATCTTTTATATTGATTTTGCGAAAAATTATCATCAATAATTTGGCGTATTTTTTTTTCATCTTCCCTTGAAATTTCTGACAGCAATTCACTAAAATGACTTCCCGAATTCTCTTTATTTAATTTAATGTGTTTTTCTAAAACATCTTTTTGAATATATACTTTAGTTTTATTTTCGAATATTATTTCAATTGACTCAAAATTTAACAAATTGAGTTTTTCAAAATTCTTTGATAGTGTATAATATATAATATTTAGAACTGTAGTTTTGCCTAGACCATTTTCGCCTATTAGAATTTTATTTGGACCTAAAAAATCTATATGAATATCTCTGTAGCCATATAGTTTATTAATATTGAATGTTTTTAGTTTCATATTGTTATTAGTTTATTAAATATTATTACC
>NZ_QEHP01000112.1:0-1229 GCF_003094695.1 Chryseobacterium sp. HMWF035
ATAAACATTATTTTCAAAAGAGTTAGAATTATCATTTTGCTTTGAAATTTCATCAATTCTATCTTTTATTTTTTCAGCTTCTTGAGATATTTTTTTATCTAAGCTTATTATTTTTTGTAATTCTTGCCTTTCCTTATCTCCGCCCAGTAATGATTGTAAAAAAGAGCTATATCTTTCTTTAGGATCTTTCTTTAAGAAAAAAGTATTCTCATCTTGTTCAACATAATGTAAAATTGAAAATAAGTTGTAAAGGTTATTAAATCCAAGTGTCTCTTCAAGATTTTGAAAAGTAGCATTTATATTGTTTATAAATAATTTTGAGTCATTAAAAATGTTATAAATATTATTTGACCGGGATTTACCTTTGTTGGGTGGGAAAATTCTTTTAACAGAGGTTTTTTTTATTCCATCATTTAAGATTAACTCTAAAATAATTTCATGATTACCATTTTTATGAATTGGACTATCATTAAAAGTATATCTTGCATCTAAGCTAGTTTGCCTATGTTTTCTTGGTCTTTCAGTTAAAGTAATCTCAATAGCCTCAAAAATGGTGGTTTTCCCATAACCATTTGGTCCATCAAAAACTATAAGGTTATTTAACTCTTGATTATTTAATTCAAAATTTGCAATACATTTAAAATTTTGAATTTTAATGTCCTCTATTATATATCTATTCATCTCTTGATTTTATGAAAAAATTATTTTGAATTAAAAAAGATTCTATGTCTTGATCTTCATCATATTTAATTAATTTCTGTAAAACATTTTTTTGATAAAAATCTAAATCTTTATTAATCTCATCTGAAATATCTTTTAATTGCTCATTTTCTTGTAAAGGCTGAAAATTTAGAAATGGAACTTTAATAAATAAATTCATTAGAAGTCTGTACCAAGTTTGATCTGCTGAATTTACTAATTCATTATTTTCAATAGAAATCTTATTAAGATCGTAAATTATATTTTCACTATTATTTAATTTTTCTTTAATAATTTTTAAATCGTCTTCTTTATAAGGCAAAACATATTTTTTTGAAACTCTATAATTTTCTTCAATTTTATGTAATTCTGTCAATATGTTTTCAGTAGGTTTTTCTAAATTTAGAAATAAAATGGTAGAAAGATTATAATCTAAATTTTTAAAATTAAATTTGATTAAATAATTTTTTCTAATGTCTTCAATGATTACATTCAACAGATATTCTAAATCCTTATTTCCTATCTGTACT
>NZ_QEHP01000113.1:0-23735 GCF_003094695.1 Chryseobacterium sp. HMWF035
CTAAAATAATCATTTATGAAATAAATATAAACTCTAATAAACATATATGTGAAAATAATTAACTATTATTTTTATTTTAAATTATTAAATCAACAATAAAATTAAAATTTAATTTACAATAAGTTTAAAATTATACTTTTTAATTCAATATATTAATGATAAATTTGAAATACTTTTTAAAAATAAACAATATGATAAAAAAACTTTTTGCTGAATTTTTCGGCACATTCTGGCTTGTTTTCGGAGGTTGCGGAAGTGCAATTTTCGCCTCTCAGATTGCATCGGCATCTAATGGACAATTAGGGATTCTTCTTCTTGGAGTTTCTTTAGCTTTCGGGCTTACCGTTCTTACGATGGCGTATGCTGTAGGACATATTTCCGGAGGCCATTTCAATCCGGCTGTTTCTGTAGGACTTCTTGCAGGAGGGAGATTTTCTGCTAAAGATCTTGTTCCTTACGTAGCCGCACAGTGTGTTGGAGCGATTGCAGCCGCAGGAGCATTGTATACAATTCTGAGCGGTTCCGGAGCTCCGGATTTTTCTGGACCGGGAGCTTTTGCCACCAATTTCTACGGTGAAGCGGTCTATTTTGGAAAAAGCTATTCCATGAGTGCTGCATTTTTAACAGAATTTTTACTGACGGCTTTTTTCCTGATCATTATTCTGGGTGCTACAGATAAGTTTGCCAACGGAAAATTTGCAGGTATTGCCATCGGTTTAGGATTAACGTTAATCCATTTGATTTCTATCCCGATTACGAATACTTCCGTGAATCCTGCGAGATCACTTTCTCAGGCAGTGTTTGTAGGAGGAAACGCAATGTCTCAGCTTTGGCTGTTCTGGGTTGCTCCGATTTTGGGAGGAATTGCGGGAGGATTGATTTACAGATTCCTGCTGCAGCGAAACGGCATGGAAGAATTAGATAGTTAACCACAAAATCCTGTCAGCCGACAGGATTTTTTTATGTTTAATACTTAAAGTAAATTATTTCAACTTTTTAAGATCAAACGGATTTTTGAAGATAAGTTCTTCGTGTTTTCCTTTGATCTCCATTTTCTTATATAATAGATTTAAAGCCATTTTCCGGATGAAAAGATCTTTATCATTCAGTTTCCAGTAAGAATCTTCGTGTACTTTTCTGGGTTTTCTTACGATATAAAATTCCGTTTCCCAAGAGTCTACGTTGTGGTAAAATTCGATAATTCCGCAATGTTCGGGAATGATTTCATGATCTACCATTCCCATCGGAAGCAGAAAGCTGAACGCATTGCAAATATAATCTCCGCAGGAAATCTTATCATGTTTCAAAAATTTTTCGCCGGTATTGGAGTTGGTATAAGATTTTTTAAAATCATTTTTAAAATCGCTTTTCGAAAGCTTGATTTCAATTTCATGACTGAATCCTTCGGAATCAACAATCAGAATATCGGCTTCCCAGTCTGCCTGAAAATGATTGGTCAAAACAATTTCCTTCTCAAAATTACATTGAGAGTGGATAAATGCGTGAACCAATTCTTCTATTTTTAACACTTTTGTTTTTTTGTTTTTTTAACGCGGAAGTCGCAAAGATTTTATTTATTATTTGCTCTGCATAGTTCGTTCGCAAAGGCGTTTTCACTAAGCTAATGATAGCAGAATTTTAAATTTAAACAAAAATCCTGTTTTGATAAAACTCTTTGTTTTTAACGCGGAGATCGCAAAGATTTTATTTATTATTTGTTCTCCATAGTTCGTTCGCAAAGGCGCTTCACTAAGCTAATGATAGCAGAATTTTTAAATTTAAACAAAAATCCTGTTTTGATAAAACTCTTTGTTTTTAACGCGGAGATCGCAAAGATTTTATTTATTATTTGTTCTCCATAGTTCGTTCGCAAAGGCGTTACACTAAGCTAATGATAGCAGGATTTTTAAATTTAAACAAAAATCCTGTTTTGATAAAACTTTTTGTTTTTAACGCGGAAGTCGCAAAGATTTTATTTATTATTTGTTCTCCATAGTTCGTTCGCAAAGGCGTTTCACTAAGCTAATGATAGCAGAATTTTTAAATTTAAACAAAAATCCTGTTTTGAAAAACTCTTTGTTTTTAACGCGGAAGTCGTAAAGGTTTAGTTACTATTGTCTTCCATATTTCCTTTGCAAAGGCGTTTTCACTAAGCAAATGATAGCAGAAGTTTTAAATTTTGAGCCTGAAAATTCTACGATTCTAAAACACTTCAACTACAAAATCAATCAACTTACAAGCAAACTGCATCCGCGAATATCTGAATGGTCGATTCTGCCTAAAACCTGAAATTTATCTCCGCCAATTTTACCTAAATCCTGCGTGGCAATGAATGCACAGGAATGTACATTTGCCAAGTCGATGATATTAATCGCTCCCGTTCTTCCCTCCTTTTCATAATTAAAAGGATCTTCTGCATTTCTGATCATAATGCGCATCCAGTTCGGACACTTATATTCGTTATTTCCTAAAGAATATGCCTGTGAAAGAAGTTCCGTCATCGAATATTCTGAATAAATTTTATCGGTTTTAAAACCTTCCTGCAAAATGTTCAACAGCTCATCTTTGGTCATTTCTTCTTTTCTGCCTTTCATTCCTCCGGTTTCGATTACGGTTAATGAATCGGAGAATTGAAGCGTTTTTGAGTTGCTGTCACAGAAGTCTAAAAAATCCAGCAAAGCAAAAGAAACACCGAACAGAATAACTTTTTTATTTTGTAATTCATTTAAAAGTGTAAATAAATCTTCATGATTGTACAGGAAATATCCGTTTTCAGGTTTTCCGGATTTTTTCATCAGATAATCTACCATATAAATCAGCGAAGAGTTTTGCCTTTCCAGATAACTTGGCAGAAGTCCGAGGAAAATAAAATCTTCCGGTTTTCCGATAAACTGTTCAAAGCTTTTATAAATGCTTTCTTTGTACAGTTGAGGATTGGCAATGAAATGTTTCGATAAATTCATCTGTGTGGTTCCGGAGCTTTGAAAAAAAAGATCAGTAGCTGCATTTTTATCCAAAACCTGATGGTTTTTAAACATTTCAATGGGCAGAAAAGGAATTTTTATCAGTTCATCCACATGATCTGGGTTGATATTGAGATAGTCTACAAAACGTCTGTAAACTTCAATATTTTCATACTGATAACGGAAGGTTTCCAGTGATGCAGCCAAAAAATCCTGCTCTGTCTGTATGCCGAATATATTTTTCACTTCTAAAAATATTTTTATTCTTTCAACCTCATTTATAATCACTTATCATAAAAAAGATTGTTTTTTAATCATTTTTAATGTTAAAATTAAAAAATTGGTCAGGTTATTGCAATGAGTAATGCGGAATATGGATTAAAACATGAATGAATTTCGGTTCATTCTGAAATTACCTCAGCTTTTGGGGTAATTTTTTTTGTGCTGTCTCCAAAGGTTTTCAGTTCAAAATCATGCTCAAAAACACCATAGGTAAAATAAGAGATCCAGTCTCCCAGATTGATGTATTTTGCTTTTCCTTCAAGATCCAGAATCATCGGAAGATGACGGTGTCCGTAAATAAAATAATCGATTGGCTGAGTTTTAAGTTTTTCTTTTGAATAAATGATCAGAAATTCTTTATCCTCTCCCAGAAATTCTTTATCCTCATCTCCCGAAATCATTTTATTTTTCTGGGACATATACAATGCAATTTTCATCGCAATATCGGGATGCAGCCATTTAAAAAGCCATTGCGCAACAGGATTGGTGAAGACTTTTTTCATTCTTTTATATCCTTTGTCTCCCGGTCCCAAACCATCACCATGAGCCAGCAAAAACTGCTTTCCGCCCATCTCAAAATACTGCTTTTTATAGAAAACCGTGCATCCGATTTCTTCTTCAAGATAATCTTTCATCCAAAGGTCATGGTTTCCCACAAAAAAATAAATGTGGATTCCACGGTCTTTCAGTTCGGCAATTTTTCCCAAAACCCGAACATATCCCTTCGGAATTACGTGCTTCCACTCGTGCCAGAAATCAAACAGATCTCCCATTAAAAAAAGAACCTGTGCATCATGCTTTATTTCGTCCATCCAACGGATAAACCGCTCTTCGCGCAGTTTACTTTCCTTTGGATTCGGTGCGCCAAAATGCTGGTCTGAAGCGAAATATACTTTTTTACTGGGTTCTAAATTAATGGTCGTTTTTAACACCGTTCTGAGTTTTTCTGAATAAAAAAATTACTGATTATCTTCCGCAAACCATTCTCCGTAAGAGTTTTCGGTTTCATGAAGTTTAAGATAAGCCAAAGAAATTCCTTCTGGAAGTTTCGATTTTATTTTCGCTGCGATGGCATACAGCATATTCTCGCAGGTCGGCTGAAATGTACAGTAGATCACTTTATGCCCTTTTTCTTCAAGGTCTTCCCCAAGTTCTCTGTGCGGCGAAAGTCCGTTGATGAGAACCGCATGATCCCAGACATCTACAATTTCAGACTTTACGATACTTTTAATATCACCAAAATCCACCACCATCCCATTCTTAGGGTTTTCCAAATCATTAACAGGCTTTCCTTTCACTGTTACAAACAGCTTGTAGGAATGTCCGTGCATATTTTTACATTTCCCGTCGTAATTGTATAAAACGTGAGCGGTTTCGAATGTAAAAATTTTTGTAATACGTATCATCCTGCAAAGATAAGGAATTTGGTTTGAGTTTGAATATTGATAAAATGTTGAAGAAAATTAGTTAACTTCGATGATATAAATATGAAAAATGGAAAGTACTGTTGATATAAAAAAAAGAATTCACGACTTTATAGATCATGCAGATGAAAGAATTCTTAGAATTATTAATGCCATTATTTCTACTGAAGAAAATGAGGAAGCATTAAGTTCCAAGCATTAAAAAATTCTGGATCAGAGACTTGAAGAGCATCAAAAAAATCCTAATTCAGGAAAATCCTGGGCTGAAGTAAAAAATTCTCTTAAGGAAAAGCATGGCTTATATCAATAACAAACTATGCAACACTCTTTATTTTAGCTTTTCCAGCCAATCACTTTCCAGTCTTTTGATTTTCTGCGTTTCGACATCTACCAAAACCCATAATGTGGTAGAATCCACAACGAGTTGCCCGTTACAGTAAAACTCCACTTTTCTGGGCTGACGAATTCCTTCAGGAGATTTCGGATAGGTTTTTACGGTAATGATGTCGTTAAGATAGACCTGCTTTTTGTATTGAATATGATGATCCAGAAGCATCCAGATATCTTTCGGATATTCGGTTTTATGTTTTACAAAATCCCAGTGCGCTGCTGCAATTTCTTCCACCCAATGCACATACTGAACGTTATTTACATGATTATTTCCATCAATATGCTGCTCTGTAACCTTTATCTGTTTTTCAAAAATCAAACTCATCCCCTTCAAATATAAATTCAAAATTAGTACATAAAAAATAAAACCTTCCCAAAATCGAGAAGGTTCTAACAATTAAATTTAATTAAAACGAAACTTTTTAGTGAAATTGTGCGGTCTCGGTAGAATCTTTCATGGCAACTGTTGCAGAAGAGCCGTTGGTAACAATATTCTGTACCTCATCAAAATAGCCTGTTCCTACAAACGACTGATGTTTTACTGCTCTGAAACCTTTTTGCTGCAACGCAAACTCACGCTCCTGCAATTCAGAATATCCTGCCATTCCTTTTTCTTTATAAGCTAAAGCCAGCTCGAACATCGCGGTATTTAACGCATGGAAACCCGCCAAAGTAATAAACTGGAATTTGTACCCTAATTTTGCCAGCTCTTCACGGAAATTCTGCATTTCTTCCACAGAAAGCCTTGCTGCCCAGTTGAAGGATGGAGAACAGTTGTACGCCAACATTTTATCAGGAAATTTCGCATGAATACCTTCTGCAAATTTTCTTGCCTGCTCCAGATCCGGATTAGAGGTTTCCATCCAGATCAGGTCTGCGTAAGGAGCGTAAGATAAACCTCTGTCGATTCCCTGCTCCACTCCGTTTTTTACGACATAAAAACCTTCGGAAGTTCTTTCGCCTGTTACAAATTTTTTATCTCTGTCGTCAATATCAGAAGTCAGCAAATCTGCTGCATCTGCATCTGTTCTTGCAATAATTAAACTTGGAACT
Organism: Chryseobacterium sp. HMWF035; assembly: GCF_003094695.1. Lineage (NCBI taxonomy): Bacteria > Pseudomonadati > Bacteroidota > Flavobacteriia > Flavobacteriales > Weeksellaceae > Chryseobacterium > Chryseobacterium sp. HMWF035. Next base: position 6,113 of record NZ_QEHP01000113.1, read on the forward strand.
CCCAAAACATCCGCCGCCAAACGTGCAGAAATTAATTTATTGATGGCTTCCTGCGTAGGAACCAAAACTTTACCTCCCAAATGACCGCATTTTTTAGCAGAAGAAAGCTGGTCTTCAAAATGCACTGCGGCAGCTCCGGCTTCAATCATTTGTTTCATCAGTTCATACGCATTTAAATTTCCGCCAAAACCTGCTTCTGCATCGGCAATAATCGGAACCAGATATTCCTTTTCGCCGCCTCCGTTCACAGACTGGATCTGATCTGCTCTCAATAAAGCATTGTTAATTTTCTTTACCACAGAAGGAACTGAATTGGCGGGGTATAATGACTGATCCGGATACATTTCACCCGATAAATTGGCATCTGCTGCAACCTGCCATCCGGAAAGATAAATTGCCTGCAAACCTGCGTCCACTTCCTGAACCGCCTGATTTCCAGTTAACGCGCCAAGTCCTGCAACGAAATCCTGAGTGTTCAGTAAATTCCAGAATTTTTTAGACATTTCCGTTGCAATGGTATAATCCAGTTTGTAAGAACCGCGAAGTTTTAAAACATCTTCCGCTGTGTAAGGACGTTTAACACCGTTCCAGCGTGGGTTTTCCAGCCAGTCTTTTTCGATCTCCTGAATTTGTTCTTGTTTTGTTTTCATACTATTTTTTTTGTTTAGTTAATTGTTGTTTGTTATGGTTGATTGATGATAGATGATTGATGGTTGATCGTTGATCGTTGCAATTACATTAAACGCTCAAACACTAAAACTCTCCCACTCTTATACTCTATCAATCTCCCAGTTAAATAAAAGGATACGCTTTCAGAGTTAAAAATTCATCAAATTTCTCACTGAAAATCAATTCATTGAAAAGTTCTTTGGCAAGATTGAATTTCCCTTTACGGAAACGTTCTTCACCCACATACTTTTCAATTCTTTCCAGTTCTTCAAATTCCCACTGAAGAATCATTTCTCTGGTTAAAGTGCGGTCATCACTTAAAACGGCATCATTTTTCAGCCATTGCCAGATCTGGGTTCTGGATATTTCTGCGGTTGCCGCATCTTCCATTAAATGATAAATGGCTGCAGCTCCCGTTCCCATTAACCACGATTCGATGTAAAGAATTCCGACGTTGATGTTTTTTCGGACCCCTTTTTCAGTGATTTCACCTTTCGGAACTTCCAGTAAATCTTTTTCGGTGATATGGTATTGAAATTTTTTATCGATCTGATTTTTGGAAGGCATATATTTATCAAAAATATCTTTAGCCACAGAAACCAACGCAGGATGAGCCACCCATGTTCCGTCGTGTCCGTTTTTTACTTCCCGTTCTTTATCGCTTCTTACTTTTCCAAAAGCAATACTGTTCGCTTCATAATCATTTTTAACAGGAATCTGTGCCGCCATTCCTCCAATTGCATGAACATTTCTTTTGTGACAGATTTCAATAACACGTTTAGAATACGCACTCATAAAAGGAGAAGTCATGGTTACCTGATCTCTGTCGGGAACAATAAACAGGGGAAGGTTTCTGAATTTTTTAATGAAAGAAAAAATATAATCCCATCTTCCGCAGTTGAGTCCGGAACTGTGGTCTTTTAATTCATATAAAATTTCATCAATCTGAAAAGAAGCGGTAATTGTTTCTATTAAAACTGTTGCTTTAATGGTTCCCTGCGGAATTTCTAAGTAATTCTGTGCAAAAACAAACACTTCGTTCCACCATCTTGCTTCCTGATAATGCTCTAATTTCGGGAGATAAAAATACGGACCGCTTCCATTTTCAAGTAATTGTTTAGCATTTCTGAAAAAATAAATTCCGAAATCGATTAATGACGCCGAAGCCTGTTCCCCATTAATTTCAATATGTTTTTCATTTAAATGTAAACCTCGCGGACGAACCAATAAAACAGCCGTTTTTTCATTTAGCTGATAAGATTTTCCCTGTTCAGTCGTAAAATCTATTCTCCGGTTCACCGCATCAGAAAGATTTAACTGACCTTCCATACAGTTCTTCCAGGTCGGAGAATTGCTGTCCTCAAAATCTGCCATAAAAGTGGAAGCTCCGGAATTTAATGCATTGATGATCATTTTCCGGTCTACCGGTCCTGTAATTTCCACTCTCCGATCCAGTAAATCTTTCGGAAGCGGAGCGCAGATCCAGTTTCCGTTTCTTATTTCCTTGGTTTCTTCTAAAAATTCCGGAAGAATTCCTTTATCAAATTCATTTTGCCTGATTTCTCTTTCTTCTAAAAGTTTTATTCTTTTCGGATTAAAATTCTGATGAAGCTCAACCAAAAAATCGATTAAATCATTGGTAAAAACTTCTTCAAAATTTTGTTGTTCCTTGATTTTCAGCTGAATCTTGGTTTCCATATTGTTTTAATTTTGTAATTGAACATTGCAAACATAAATAAAAATTTTCACAAATAGCGAACGTTCGCTAAATTATTTTAAAAATTATTATGCGAATAATCGCTTCTAAATATTATATTTGAATTATGAATTCGGACAGTGACTTTATTAAAACGGTTTTCGGGCTGAAACTGAAACAGCAGAGACAGAAGAAAAACTGGTCTTTACAGGATCTTGCGGTAAAGACCGGTTTATCGAAATCCTACCTTAACGAAATTGAAAACGGAAAAAAATATCCGAAGCATGATAAGATCATTCAGCTTTCGGAAGCGCTGAACTGTACTTTTGACGATCTGGTTTCCACAAAACTGGATAAGAGCCTCACTCCTTTTAATGAAATTCTTCAGTCAGATTTTTTTAAAGAAATTCCTCTGGATCTTTTCGGGATCAATAAAAACAATCTGATAAGCATTATAAGTGATGCGCCTAAAAAAGTAACCGCTTTTATCAATGCCCTGATCGAAATTTCACAAAATTATAATTTAGGAAAGGAAAGATTTTACTTTGCCGTTTTACGTTCTTTTCAGGAGCTTTATGATAATTATTTTCCTGAAATTGAGGAAAAAGTTCAGCTTTTTGCTCAGGAAAACGGATTGCAGATCGACAAAAATTTACAGTCTGATGTTCTGGAGAATATTCTGAATGAAAAATTTAATTACCATATTCAGTCGGAAGATTTTGAGAAGTACGGGACTTTGGATAATTTACGCTCATTGTTTGTCCCTGAAAAAAAGCTGTTGCTTTTAAACCGGAAATTAGAAAAAGATCAGAAAACCTTTATTCTCGCGAAAGAGATCGGATTTAATGTTCTGGAGCTGAAAAACCGACCGAATACGTATTCGTGGCTGGATTTCGGAAGTTTTGAAGAAATTTTAAATAATTTTTATGCTTCGTATTTTGCGGGAGCTTTGTTAATTTCAAAACAGAAAACAATTGAAAAAACTTCAGATTTTTTCCTGCAAAACGAATGGAATCCCCAGAATTTTGAAAGTTTGATCGATAATTTCACCAATTCTCCCGAAACATTTTACTATCGCCTGACGAATCTTCTTTCTTCTGAACTGGGAATAAAAGATTTGTTTTATTTATGTTTAGTCAAAAAGAAAAATTCAGATAAAATACAGATTTTAAAAGAGTTACACCTCAATCATCAACAGGCTCCCCATGCAAATGCAACCAACGAGCATTACTGCAAAAGATGGATTGCCGTGAAAAATCTTCATCATTTAAAAGAAAATGAAACATTAACGGAAGCCCAGATTTCTCATTATAAAGATCAGGGAATCAGCTATCTTGTGATTTCCACCTCACAGAAAAATCCTTTCTCAGATGGAAGCAACAGAAGTTATTGTTTGGGAATTTTATTGAATTCTCAGACGATTAAGAAAATCAATTTTATTAAATCTCCCACCCTGAAAACGATTAATGTAGGAGTAACCTGCGAATCTTGCAGCATTGCGGATTGTGAAGTGAGACAATCGCCGCCAATCCGTCTGGAGAAGGAATATTTTAATTCGGGCATGAAAAACGCAATTGAAAAGATCAGGAAAGATATTTTGTAAATTTTTCCATTTTTTTTAATTATTCACCTCATTTTCGGGTGAAATGATTATTTTTACGCCAGTTAGGGATATAAAAAACAATTTAATTATTCGAGGTTATTTAGTCCGGCGAATAAGAGATCTGTCTATTCCTGCAACAAAAAAAATTAATAATCATTTTAGTTATTCATCCGCAAATGATGCTCGATATTTTATTTCCGAATCGCTGTATTCGGTGCAGCCGGATAATTGATGCCGATTTTCTGGTTTGTAATCTTTGCTTTGATCAGATCCACTTTACCCACAACGATTATTCTGAACATAATTTTGTTAAAGAAAAATGCAGTCTTCTTTTTCCTATCGAAAATGCTTTTGCACTCATGCAGTTTGAAAAAGAAAATGTGAGCCGAAAATTAATTCATGAACTGAAGTACCGGAATCGGGAGAAAATCGGGAAAATTTTAGCCGAATGGACGACGGAAAGACTGGATTTTCAAAATCAGAAGCCTCATCTTTTGGTGACGGTTCCGCTTCATCCGAGAAAATTAAAAGAAAGAGGATATAATCAACTGCATTGGTTCGCCGAAACGCTTTCAGAATTTTATGCTATTCCGTTTGATCATGATGTGATGAAAAGAAATCATTATTCCAAAGCTCAGGCTTTGAAAGATAAACAGAACCGGCTGAAAACAGAAAATACATTTTCAATGACTAAAAATATTTCAGGTAAGCATATTTTGTTAATTGATGATGTTTTTACAACGGGAAATACGCTGGCTTCGATTGCATGGGAGATTCTGAAATCGGGAGATAATAAAGTGAGTGTTTTGGTTATGGCGATTGATGAATAAAAAAAAGCTGCTCAACAAAGAACAGCTTTAAGAAATTGTAATTATTTAAAAGGATTACTCCATTTTTTATTGGTATACACATCGGTTCCGGAAAGTGTTTTCAGAAATGCGATTACTGCATTTACTTCCGTTGATGTAAGGTTTAGCTTTTGTCCGTTTCCGTTAGGCGCTAAACGAGGATCAAGATTGGTATTCCCCGGTGCAATATTAATATTTCCGTAATGACCAATCACCTGCTGAAGTGTTGTGAAATTTCCGGTGTGCATAAACTGTCCGTTTTCTATTCCGCTGCTGTTGGTAACGTTTCTTAAACTTGGAGCTTTGGTGTTAAAAACATCGATTCCGGTTCCGCTGATTTTAGCGATAATTCCGTTGTTTTTGGAATTCGGATCAATATCAAATTCAGGAGCGGCATGACAGGCTGCACAACCTAATCCGCCACCGGTACGGTTTCCCGTTGCATCAAAAACAGGAGGAGCAAGAAATAGATTTTTCCCCTGATTTTCCTGTGCTGTAAAATTTGCAAACGGCTGCTGATCATTTGCACTTGCAGCTCGTCCTGCATCATATTTAGAATCAAAAGACTGAATACTTCTGATAAACTGCGCCAGTGCATTCTGAATTCTTGTTTGTGTAACCGTAGCGTCTCCATAAACAAAAGTGAACATTTCCTGATAGTATTTAATGTTCTGAAGTTTAGCAATCAAATCCTGAAGTGTTCCGTCACCGTTTGTTCCGCTGAAGCCCATTTCGTTATGATCCTGAATCGGGAACGTAGTCTGCGCTTCCAGATTAGCCGCTCTTTCGTCCCAGAAAAATTTCATTTCATTTCCGAATCTTGCATTGACCAGTCTCATAGAATGTCTGCCTGTTGTTCCGTTCACTCCTGTACTCGCAACTGCATTGTCTCCAAAAGCAAGTTCCTGTTTGTGACAGCTTGAACATGAAATGGTGTTGTTTTTCGAAAGATTTTTGTCGTAAAATAACATTCTCCCCAATGTAGCGCCCTTATCCGTAATAGGATTTCCGGCGGTATTATCTCTTGTAATATAAGCCGGTTTAGGCTGATTTGCGTAATTTTCAAGACTGCTGAGATTGATATTGGAACCAAAAGCAGCCAGAATTCCGGGATATTCTTCCTGTGTAACCGGAGTTGCTTCATAGGTATCGCTACCCGAACAGGAATATAAGGCTACTGCTGTGAAGAATGCAGGAACAAGCCATGATGTAAGTTTTTTCATAAGAGGTTTTTAGAATGTTTAGTTTAAAAGTTTTTAGAGGCTATTTTCGGAATAAAAAAATTGATTCTTCATGATTAATCGTAGTTCTTAAGATTTGTGCTAACCTTTTAATTTTATTACACATTGTTTTTTAAGCTGACAAAGGCTGTTTTACTTTTTAAGCTCTCCGATTTCATTTTATTTATTCTTTACGCCATCATTATTTTCTTAGACGACAATACATTTATTTTCCTTCGGCTGATAAAACTTTTTGGGGAAATTGTTTATCGACAGTTATGATCTTCTTTCCGAATTATTTTTAACTGACTTATTTTCCGGTAAATATTGTCTGCGAAAGAGAAAACCAAACCCACGAAAACTAAGTAAATAAAAAATATTTTTTTTCATCGCTCGTGTGGAGGTTTCGGTCCGGGAGCAAAAAGAGATTCAAATTCATCAATAAGATGATCGAAATCCTGCAACTGGTCGGGACGGCAAATTTTTCTGATGTCCTGAAAATGTTCAAAGTTGATCTTTTCAGTTTCCATACTTATCTTTCCGATCTGCTGTACCAAAGAATCTCCGTTTTTCTGATCTTTATTTTTTAATAATGAATAATACTGCGTTTTCGCATCCATCATTTCGTGTTCTTTTTCTCTGATCTGCATTCTGTGCTGCTGAATCAGCACGTCATATTGCTGTATCTGTTTTTCATCCAAATGCAGCCGTTCAATAATGAGATTTCTCGGCCCTGAATGATGCGGAGGTTTTCGCGTGAGCATGAAGATTACCAATAAGAGATTGGAAATCAGCAGACCAACGATAATAAAAATGTAAAATCTGTTTTTAGTCATACGAAAAAGTATTTTGTGATTTCATCATAAATAAGGTATCAAAATCCGATCTGGAAGAATCTTTTGTGTTTTGAATAACTTTTACGTTCAAACTGATCAAAATAACAATCACGGCTGCCGCGGCGAAAATCCATTTTGGGGAAACAATATCTTTCTTCTGATCCTCAATTTTACTGACAATCTTTCCGTACAATTCTGAAGGAGCCTCCACGCTCTGAATTTTTTCTAATACCTGCAACTGATCTTCCATTACATACTTAGACGATTTATTTTTCATATTCCTTCTGTTGATTTAGTTTTTGGATAAGATTTTTTTTGGCACGCTGAAAAAGAGATTCCACTGCTTTCTGACTGATATTCATGATTTCAGCGGTTTCCTGTTGGGAATTCCCTTCAATTTTCAGTAAAATAACGACTGTTTTCTGATCATTCGGAAGCATATTGATGAAGCTGAAAATTTTCATAACTTCTTCTTTCTGCTCGAGAACCACACCGGGATGATTGAAATCTACCGGTTCATTCTGTCTGTTTTCAGCATCCGAATCTCTGAAAAGACCGAAAAAGAATCTTTTCCTGGAATTTTTATGTTTAAGAAAATCTAAAGACGTATTGATTGCGATGCGGTAAATCCATGTCTTTAAGGATGACTCATTTTTAAAGCCATCAATCTTTTGTGATATTTTTACAAAAACATCCTGAGTTATTTCTTCTGCATCTTCGGTATTCTGGGTATACTGCAAGGCAAGATTATACACCATCTTCTGATGCTGATAGAAAATAAACTCGAAATTCATATTCCGGTTTTCATTACGGTCACTTTTTGTATTAGACGAAAAAAAATATTTTTTCCTTCGGCTTTTTCAGTTTCCGTAAAAATAAAAGAAATTCAGATGTAAAAATGATTTCGAAAAAAATTGCTCTGAGAAATTTTATCGCTGTAGTTTTTCGCCATAGCTTAAGTCTCCGGCATCACCCAATCCAGGAGTAATGTAGCCTTTTGAGGTAAGGTTTTCATCAATGGCTCCTACCCAGATTTTGGCATTGGGGTACGCTTTTTCTATGGTTTCTACTCCCTGTCTTGAAGCAATTGCTGCAACAATATGAAGTTCTGTAGGCTTTCCGTTTGTTAATAAATCTTTGATGGCTTCGATAAGAGAAGCTCCGGTTGCCAACATAGGATCGGCAACAATTAAAGGTCTGCCTTCGATATTGGGACACGTTAAATAGTCCTGTTTAATAGAAAAATAATCGTTGGCGTCGTGTTTTCTGTAAGCGGCAACAAATCCGCAGTCTGCTTTATCAAGATAATTCAAAATTCCTTCAAACAAAGGAACTCCGGCTCTCAAAATGGTCGTAATAACAGGCTGAACAGCAATTTCCTTCACTTTAATCGTATCCAGAGGAGTCTGAATTTCAATTTCTTTCTGCTCCAGTGTTTTGCTGATCTCGAAAGCAGCAATTTCGCCGATTCTTTCCATATTTCTGCGGAATCTCATACGGTCGTGCTGGATTTCAACATTTCGAAGCTCATTGATCCATGAATTAACTAAAGAAAATTGTTCTGATAAAACGATTGTGTTCATTATTTTGAAAAGCTTTTATCTAAAATATATATTTAATGAAGAATAAAATCCCTCTCAGAAAAATCTGAAAGGGATTACAATTTATTTTTGTCTGAAATACACTTCGATAGGAACTCCGGTAAACCCGAATTCTTTTCTCAGCTGGTTTTCAGTAAATCTTTTATATGGTTCTTTTACGTATTGCGGTAAGTTACAGAAGAATACAAATTGTGGTGACGGCGTCGGAAGCTGTACACAGTATTTGATTTTAATATATTTTCCTTTGTTTGCAGGAGGCGGTGTCTGTTCAAAAATAGGAAGCATCACTTCATTAAGTTTTGAAGTTTTGATCTTTTTCTTACGGTCTTCATACACCTGCATTGCCATATCTACCGCTTTCAGGATTCTCTGTTTCGTTAATGCAGAAACGAATAAAATAGGAATATCCTGAAACTGCCCGATCTTGTCTTTAATCTGTTTTTCGAAATCACGCATGGTGTTGGTTTCCTTACCTTCAATCAAATCCCATTTATTAACAAGAATCACAATTCCTTTTCTGTTTTTCTGAGCCAGACCAAAGATGTTCATATCCTGAGATTCCCATCCCTGAGTAGCATCCACCATAATAATCACAACATCAGAGTATTCGATGGAACGGATAGAACGCATTACGGAATAGAATTCCAAATCTTCGCTTACTTTGGATTTTCTTCTCATTCCGGCTGTATCTACCAATACAAACTCGTGTCCAAATTTATTGTAAAGCGTCTGAATACTGTCTCTTGTTGTTCCGGCAACATCTGTTACGATATTTCTTTCGGTATCCAGCAAAGCATTCGTCATGGTAGATTTCCCTACGTTCGGACGACCTGCAATGGTAATTTTCGGTAAACCTTCGAAAGGATCTTTGTATTCGGTGGTCGGGAAATCTTTTACCACATCGTCCAGTAAATCTCCTGTTCCGGAACCTGTTGCAGAGGACAAAGTGTAATATTTTTCAATTCCCAACTGATAAAATTCTGTAGCTGCCAATTCTTCTTTGGAAGAATCTACTTTATTGATTACGATATAAACCGGCTTATTGGATCTTCTCAACATTTCGTGGATTTCGTAATCCGTATCTGTAAGTCCTTCTTCTACATTCAACATAAAAATGATAGAAGTTGCCTCATCAATCGCCAACTGAACCTGCTTTGAAATTTCTCCCTGGAAAACATCATCATTGTTTACATCATATCCTCCAGTATCGATTACCGTGAAATCTACTCCGTTCCAGTCTGACTTTCCGTAATGACGGTCTCTGGTAACACCGGCGGTAGAGTCTACGATAGCCTCTCTTCTTTCCAGTAAACGATTAAAAAGCGTTGATTTTCCTACGTTGGGACGCCCAACGATTGCGACAATATTCGACATAAAAATGTTTAATAAATAATTATTAATGGGTTTCTCCAACTTTTGGAGCCCAATTTTTTGCAAAGGTAAGCTTTTTATTTTATTTGAAATTCTTCATGTTTAAAGCCGATTAAAGAGATGAAAAAATCAGAATATTAGCTGCCGAAACATATTTTAAGAATTAAAACCCAGTATCGGATTTAAATTTCAATAAAAAAGCAGAAAATAAATCTTTGTAAATCAATTAATAATCGAGAAGCACGCATTTTTTCTTTCAATATGATTTTTATTTTTAAAATAATTTATATAATTTCGCGTCATAGAAATACAGACCCATGGTGTAGCGGTAACACTACTGATTTTGGTTCAGTCATCTGGGGTTCGAATCCCTGTGGGTCTACAAATTAACACAAATAACTCATTGTAAATCAATGGGTTATTTGTTTTTAAAATCACTTTATCCCGAAAATGTTCCTAAAAATTGAAAATCAAATAAAAAAGGGTTAAAAAAAATCACCTCATCAGCATTAATACTGATGAGGTTTAAAATTAATTTTTATATCCTATCTAAAGAGGTACATCTAATTTCTATAATTATTTTCTTCGGTAACCTTCAATATACACTTTCTTTATATAAGGGTAGAAACTTCCGTAAATAGAAATCCCCTGATAAAAATTACCCAGTTTTTCAAATTTCATGTTTACAGAGATTGTCTGCGATTGGTTAGGTAACATGATACTGTCATACTTTGACACTTCGTTACAGGAACAGGGAGGCTTCACTATAAGCGAGGTTAAACTCCTTTGTCCTTTATTCTTAATGGTAATATCAATCTTTTTACTGTCTCCTTCGATTGTATCTAAATCTATAAATTCAGGGACATCAATTTTTGTTAATTGATTATCAGGGATTTTGGAAACTTTCCTGTAAATCTCATCACTGTTTTTAAGATTAAAACCATTGTTTTTCACCTTCTTTTCTTCTTTGCAAGAGAGAAATAGAATAAATAGTATACAACTGTACTTTTTCATTCTCGTTAGTCATTAAATATATTTACTGTAAAACTTTAAGCTTATAAAAATAACCATTAATATTTGATTTTTTCCATGCTTTATACTGCGGATAGTAAGAATACATATAAGTATCTTTATTCATTTTCAATAAAGCTGTTTTTGAAGTATCGCTGGATAAATAATAAAATGTTACAAAAAAGCCGTTATCTGGATATTTCATGATTTTTGGCAAAACAATTTCCCATTTTTTATTTACTGTTTCTGAAATATCTCTTTGGAAAGACATAATCGGATTATCAATATCTGGAAATCCATTGATATTGGGCAATATTTGTATATCTATATTTCCCTTTATATCATGAGGAAAAGAAATAAGATTTGGAAAAAAAATGATTGATTTTACAAAAGTCTTTCTGGAAACTTCTATTTTAATAAAAGTAGCATTAAGATTATTAGGAAAGATAGATGCAGAAGAACGCTTTAATTCGCTACTCTTAATTGTCTTTTCTTTTCTATCAACATTTTCATTGTATGAAACATGCACTTCTTCTATCTCTTTTACCCGATCAAAAAAAAATAACGTGTCTTGGCTTACTGAAAAATCCAATAATTTATTATTATAAACTACTTTATCATCAGGATCAAAAGATATATTTTTAAAATTTACTTTGTTTATTTCTATGTTTTTATCCTGATGTTTTACAGTAACACTTGTAAATATTTTATAATCTGAATTTCTTATAAAAACTTGACTTTCAACCGAAGTTATAAAGAATAAAAAGGAAAAGAGCAATGCTCTTTTCCCATAATTATAACCTTTAAGATCGTACATTAACATGCTGTATATTCAGTTGTGGTATATGTATCAACAGCAATCCACATTACATAGTAAACGTGATATACTTCACATTCACATTTTGCAGTACCATCTGCCTGAATTTCGCCCGTTGGAGAACAATTCCCACTGCCAATTGTTTCACTTCCCCAAAACCTTCTGCCTGTTTCAGAAGATGAAGAACCTCCTTTTTCCTGTGCAAATGCCAAAATCGAAGTAAGAGCCAAAGCTCCAATAATTAATTTCTTTTTCATAGTAATTAAAATTTTTAAAGTTGTTTTGTTAAAAAATCTATTTTCAGTTTCCTACTTATTTTGTCTTTCACCTCAGCTATTGAGGTTTAAAACTTTCCTGATCTGGGACTTTTTCCCTTTCAGGCGGGCAGGTTTTCGGCTACTCCTGCCCGTTTTCAATATTCGATCCAGTCTGTTCGGTTTTTTAAAATTTTCTATGCTGTCCTTTCAATACGCAAAATAAAAACGGAACATTCCTAAGAATATTTCTTAATGTTCCGCTATTTTTTGTAAATCTCTGAAATAAAAAAAGGTGCGGAACTATGTTTACTGTCAAAGAGGTACTGGTATACCTGATACACAAATAAACAAGCCCGCACCAATAAGGTGCGAGCATTGCCTATCTCTTGTGTATCTAAAAAGTACCAGTTTTCTTTGACAAGAAATAGCAAAGCTATATTATTAAAAACAGAATGAATCTGTGTTTTTTTTCTAAAGCAATAATACACAAATATTTTAATACTTCAAAAATAAATCTAAACGTGATGAGTTTTAACCATCTGCTGTACTGGAATTTCAACGCTGTTATAATGAAATTTCACTCTGTAATACCGTAATTCAACACTGTAATGCAGAAATAATGAATGTAAAATAATAGCAAATGAAAGTCTTTCGATCTAAACAACCCGTAAAACCGTAGAACCCCAAAACAAAAAATGTGTTCTCAGAACGCTTTTTTTATAAATCCTGTCATTTTTAGGGATCATGATCGTATTTTTTCAGTCTTTTTATCGGTAAAATATCGGTTTAATATCCATTTCTATCGGTTTTTCAGGTGTATAATCGTAGTAAAACGGTAATAAATGGAAGTTAGAAAGAACATATTACGGTTGATGATTTGCCGTAAATCCTTTTATTCATAGGCTTTTGATAAACATTTCCTGTAATTTCAAAATTCAGACCGCCCCCTATGGTAAAAAACACTTTTAAAGCTTCTTTTTTCGGTTAATTATCATTTCCTTGTACATTTGCTTCATTACGCTTTACAATCTCTTTAATCAGTCTCTTTGCCCTTACTGTGGTGAGTTCTGTTTCCTTAAACACTCCCTTACTTTCAATCACTACTTTTGTTACCTGTCTTATCCAGTCGGAAGAGGCTTTAATTTCCGATTGTTTGAGACGATCGGCATAAAGCATCCTTTCGGGACTTTGGTAAACAATAATAAGGGAAAGATCGGTTTTCGGAAGCTGTTTTATGATCCTGCTGAGGTTTTCAATTTCTTTTTTCCTTTTTCTTCGGTTCTCTCGGGTTCTCCGTTTCCCGTTATACTGGTTCTTACATTTCGGACTGCAAAATTTTGCGCCTGCCTTTTTTTCTCTGATTGATTCTTTACAACTCATACATCGGCTTTTTTTGATTGCTATTTTTTTAACTGTTATTTTTTTGACTGTTATATTTTTGCGTGCGTTCTCTTCTTCATGCTTGCTTATTTTTCTATTTTTTGAGGTAAGAATAACATCGGTATTTTTTGTATTATTTAAGGGGTAAGAATGCGTATTGTTTTCTATTGATTTAATACCCCGTACTATCCCTTTATTTAAATGGTTAAAAAGTCGCCATTTTTCATTTTTCAGACGTTGCAGAATTTCAGCATTTTCAGAGCTGTTCTCACAAGGCGGTATTTCGGTTAAATAGTCGCCAGTTTCCTGCTGTGTTTCCGTTGCTAATTTTTGGCATTTCTCTGCTATGAGATCAGCGATTAACTGTTTTGTATTTTCTTTGCCGTTAAATAAAGACTGTAATTTTTGCAGATCGTTTTTAGCTTTGTAGTAAGTATTCTTATTCAGTCCGCACCAGTAGGAAACATCTAAAAAGCGTAAATACTTCTTCTGCTGGTGGTTACTCATAAGCCTGTACTGCAATGATCTGTCAATAAAAATAATTTCATTCCACACATTCAGCAGAATTGTTGAAAGTTCCGCCCAAAGCGTTTTATTTTTAAGATCGGCAAGCGTTTTAATTCCCAGTTTCTTTACCCAGTCCATTTTCTTAACTCCGATTTCAAACCTCAGCAGTCGGGAATGGCTTCCTGTTACCTGCATTTCTTTATCATAAATCTTAATCCTGTATTGTTGCAGGTCAAAGACGATTCCCATCCGTTTGCCATTTTCCTCATACTGCCCGAAAGAGTGCATTTTGTAGGATTTTATACATTCGTACAGTTTTTTAGTGTCAAAGGGAAGCGAAATATTAACCCCAAACTCAAAGCCCCTTAAAACCGCCTTTTCCGAGTCTATTTTCAAATCATCATAAAGTAGCTGGGTAGTGGTTAAAAAGTCCCTGAAACAGTAATCTATGGCGTTGGTTTCGCCTCCTGTGAAATATACGGGAAGAGAACCCCGTGCATTGCAATACAAATCTTTCTTACCCTCAATAATTGACAAATGGAATCCTTTGGCATTGGCGTGCCTGTTATTGCCTGTAACCTCTCCCGTCTGGGTATCAGTCCACGAACGAAAGGACAGATTTTTGTTATCCGTCCATTCGTTGGAGCTTTTGAGGTTACATAATAATTTAACGCCGTCAATCATGAGTTCTAAACTGTCCTATTCTGTTTCTGCACTTAAAAAAGTTTCTGCAAGATGTTGCAGTTCGTTAATCTTTAATTCTATCATTGTTTTTGTGTCCCTGCATTTCAGGTACTCTGCTATTTCCCGAAGCGTTGCCACCTCATCAAGCAATTGCATTAAGGTTTCTTTTTCCATTCTTTGAATACGGTATTGATAAGAGGGTACGGATAAACATTCTGTCCTCCTGTATAGGACGGGTGCGGTACTTTTTTGGGAGGCGTTCCGTAATCCTGTCTGTACATTTTGGCGCATAATTTACCCAATTGCTGGCGGTGGGTGCTGGTAATTCCCGATAATAAATTACACGTCCTTAAATATCTATCTACCGTCCAGTCTTCCGTGTAATCAATCTGCCTGTTTTCAAGTTCTGTAACACGGCTGTGCAGTTCCCTTACCTGCTGAGGTGTGGCAATTATTCTGAACTGTTTTTCGGCTTCAATAAAATAAGTTCTTATTTCTTTTCCCTTTGGGGAGCGTTGTACCATAGAAATTGCTTTGGCGCAATCCAAAGTCAAAATATATTCTTTAACATTATGTCCGCCCCTTTGTCTTTTGCACGTCATTTTTGACGGGCAAACATTTTCTTTCATTTCGGGGATCAATCCGTTTTCATTAAGTACTGGGAAATAGTCTGTATTTTCGACAAATCCGTATTTCAGCATCCGTTTAATCCAGTGGCTGAAATCCGTTTTAATTTCAAAGAACCTGTGTAAATCCTTTGCAAATACTGCCTGCTGTCCGTTTTCTGTGGTCTGAATTCTGATAACTTCCATTTTGATGTATTTATTTTGCGGTTTTGGTTTGGTTCGGATTCTGACTGGTGATCTTTACATTGTTGTAATGATCTGCTTTTGCTTTGGCGGTCTTTATGAATTCGGGAGCAGAGAACCCGTGATAAAATTCGGATTCCTTATAAATTTCGGATTCCAGTTCGTCCCTGTCTCTGATAAGGCGGTTTAATTTCCTTTGGGTTTCCTCAATCTCGTAATTCAGGGCATTTGCCTGTTTTCCTGTCTTTACCGTCTTTAAAGTCTTCTTTGGTAAAAAGTGTGTGTAATGTTTCATTGTGATAATTTTTAAAATTTAGATTCTGTTATTGGTTAAAGTCTGCATGATCTCGGACTCTTTATAGCGTACACGGTTGCCGATACGGTAAGCCGTAATAATCCCCTTTTTCGTCCAGTCGTACACGGTGGGAAGAGTTACCCCGAGCATTTTGGCAACCTCTATCCGTGTTATCAGTTTTTCGGAGGCTGGCTCTACTGGTTTTGTTGCAAGGCTTCCGTTCAGTGCATGGGTAAGATTGTCGATTTTTTCTGCGAGGGCGGTAATGTCTAATCCGTTTACCTCAATTTTTACTGTATTCATTTTGTATGATTGTTTTTAAATGATAGGGCAAAGATGTAGGATTGGAAAAAACGAAAAAAGCCCCTAAAATTCAGTTCTGAAAATTAGGGGCTGTAAAAAAAGCCCTATTTAAAAGGCTTTACTGTGTTTTGGTCGAAATGTAAAAAAATTAAGGTTCGGGGCTGTTTTCCGTTAAATAAGATAAAAACGGCTTCAAATTCTCAATTGCTTTAGCATCTGTTTTTCCTTTCATGGGTTTAAAAATATCATCTATATAAGCCTTTGAAAACTTATTGCCTTCACTGTCTACAAAATTATTTAACAGTAAACGTTTAATATTTTCGTTTGTTCCGTCCAGCATTCCTGCCTCTTTTCTTTGCAATTCAATAAACAATGTAACAAAGGTATTGATCTGTCCTTTCCACTTCAAAGGTTTTGTTAAAGGATGATGTATAGTTTCTCCTTTTATCATTTCGCTTAAATATACCGCTACCCTTATTTTATCTATTTCAAGTGCAAAGGCAAAAGAATTTGTATCATTATCCAAATTATAAATAAATTTTCCGTCCAGTATTTCTGGCAGATATTTAAACTCAAACTCCTGTAAAAGATTACTAAGTTCCTTCTGATAAAATGCATGATCTTTCAGCGGAGTAGCCTTTTTACGTTCGTTAATCTGGTCGATAAGATCATTATAATTACTTTCTCTTTGTTTTTCGAGCCAAAATCTCAACCAATAAATATCAATTTTGATATTTTCTAATTCCTTTTTGCTGAAAAAACCATATTTTTTTGTAATTCCTTTCTCTTTTTCAAACTCAACACTTTCAAAAAATATCAACTCATGTTTCAAAAGTTTATATTTTTCGGTTTGGCTTTCAAAATGCTTTATTTTTCTTTCAAACATTTTCTCAAATTTTTCGGGTAGCCTTTCTCCTCTGGTAGTAAGATAATGAGAATGCAATATATAATTTCTGTAATGCAGGTTAATTATAATATCATCCAAGTAAGGCAACTCCCAAATTGTTGCAAATATCTTATATCTGTCTAAAAGCCAATCTACATATTTATCAATATCCAGATTGTAAAAATCAACTTCTTTTATATTAAAATCTTCCATTTTTTAAATACTATTTAAACTACTTTTAAAGTCGTTTCCAATCCTTTTTTCTCTGCACTTCGCTTGTAGAAATTTCTAAGAACCTCAGCATTTTCGGCATTCGTTTTCTTAATATAGGTTAAAAACTGGGTTTCTGTGGCGTGTCCCGTGATTGACATAATGACAGGGGTAGGAATCTCTCCGTAAAGATTGGTAGCAAATGATCTGCGACAAATATGGGAGGTCATTAGTTCATATTTCGGGAACGTCCCCGAAACTTTCCTGAATACCTTTTCTATTCCTGCGGTTTCTGCTTCTTTTTTATTTATACATTCCATTTTTGCGCCTCTCACCTTCTGGCTAAACCCGACTGCTTCGCCAATCTCTTTGATATACTCGTTGAATTTCTGTTCTGAAATAGCTTTAGGAAGGTTTCCGCCTCTCTTTTCCAAAGTATGCGCTATTTGATTATTTATTGGAATTTCGGCAAATTTGCCCGTTTTCTGTGCCTTAATCCTTATCGTATCGTCTTTGATGTGTGATAAGTCCAAACGCATAAAATCTGATACCCTGAGACCTGTATTAAGTCCTATTATCAATAAATCACGGGCATTGTCAAGATAGGGCGTTTCCGAAAA
>NZ_QEHP01000113.1:23745-79387 GCF_003094695.1 Chryseobacterium sp. HMWF035
TCTTTCCCCCTGTGTTTCCGTTGCTAAGTTTTGGCACTTTTCCCCGATGAGGTTTGCGATAAGCTGTTTTGTATTTTCTTTGCCTTCAAATAAAGACTGTAATTTTTGCAGATCGTTTTTGGCTTTGTGATACGTGTTCTTATTCAGTCCGCACCAATAGGAAACATCCAAAAAGCGCAAATACTTCTTTTGCTGGTGGTTGGTCATAGGTCTGTACCGTAATGATTTGTCTATGAATACAATTTCGTCCCAAGCGTGTAGCAGAATCTTTGAAAGTTTCGCCCAGACGGCTTTGTTTTTAAGGTCTGCAAGCGTTTTAATTTCCAGTTTCTTAACCCAGTTCATTTTCTTAACGCTGATTTCAAACCTCAGCAGTCGGGAATGTTTCCCCGTTACCTGCATTTCTTTATCATAAATCTTAACCCTGTATTGTTGCATTTCAAAGACCATTCCCATCCGTTTCCCTTTTTCGCTATATTGTTCGAAAGAATGCATTTTGTAGGATTTTATACACTCATACAGTTTTTTTGTATCAAAGGGCAGATTGATATTCACCCCAAATTCAAAACCCTGTAAAACCGCGTTTTCAGAAACTATTTTCAAATTATCATCAAGTAGCTGGGCAGTGGTTAAAAAGTCCCTGAAATGGTAGTCTGTGGCGTTGGTATCGCCTCCCGTGAAATACAAAGGCAGAGAACCCCGAACATTGCAATACGTTGCTTTTTTGCCTTCCACGATGGACAGGTGCAGTCCGTTGATATTGGCGTGCCTGTTATTGCCTGTAACCTCTCCCGTCTGGGTATCTGTCCACGAACGGAAGGACAGATTTTTGTTATCTGTCCATTCACGGGGGTTGAGGTTGCACAATAATTTAACGCCGTCAATCATGGATTCTGTACTGCTTTATTCGGTTTCTTCGCTTAAAAAAGTTTCTGCAAGATGTTGCAGTTCGTTAATCTTTAATTCTATCATTGTTTTTGAAATCCTGCATTGCAGGTATTTTGCTATTTCCCGAAGCGTTGCCACCTCATCGAGTAACTGCATTAAGGTTTCTTTTTCCATTCTTTAAATACGCTATTGATAAGAGGGTAAGGATAAACATTCTGTCCGCCTGTATAGGACGGGTGCGGTACTTTTTTGGGAGACGTTCCGTAATCCCGTCTGTACATTTTGGCGCATAATTTCCCTAATTGCTGGCGGTGGGTACTGGTAATTCCCGATAATAAATTACACGTTCTTAAATATCGGTCTACCGTCCAGTCTTCCGTGTAATCAATCTGTCTGTTTTCAAGTTCCGAAACACGGCTGTACAGTTCCCTGATCTGCTCAGGGGTAGCAATTGATTTAAACTTTTTTTCGGCTTCAATAAAATAGGTTCTTACTTCTTTTCCCTTTGGGGAACGTTGCACCATTGCAATCGCTTTCGCGCAATCCAAAGTCAAAACATATTCTTTAACATTGTGTCCTCCTCTTTGTTTTTTGCACGTCATTTTTGACGGGCAAACATGATCTGTTATTAAGGAAGCTGGTTCACTTTCGCCTGAAAATGTGTAAAAGTCCACCCCTTCAATAAATCCGTAATTCAGCATTCGTTTAATCCAGTGGCTGAAATCCGTTTTAATTTCAAAGAACCTGTATAAATCCTTCGCAGATATGCTTTGCAGTCCGTTTTCTGTGGTTTGAATTTTGATAATTTCCATGTCAGTAAATCTATTGGGCGGTTTTGGTCTGGTTCGGGTTCTGATTGGTGGTTCTTACACTGTTGTAATGATCTGCTTTTGCTTTGGCGGTTTTTATGACTTCCAAAGTACCGAAGCCGTGATAAGATGCTGTTTCCTTATAAATTTCGGATTCCAGTTCGTCCCTGTCTCTGGTAAGGCGGTTTAATTTCCTTTGGGTTTCCTCGATCTCATAATTCAGTGCGTTTGCCTGTTTTCCTGTCTTTACCATTCTTAAAGTTTTTTTTGGCAAAAAGTGTGTGTAATGTTTCATTGTGATAATTTTTAAAATTTAGATTCTGTTATTGGTTAAGGTCTGCATGATCTCGGTTTCTTTGTAGCGTACACGGTTGCCGATACGGTAAGCTGTAATTATTCCTTTTTTCGTCCAGTCGTAGACGGTGGGAAGAGTTACCCCGAGCATTTTGGCAACCTCTATCCGTGTTATCAGTTTTTCAATGGCTGGTTCTGCGGGTTTCGTTACCATGCTTCCGTTAAGGGCATGGGTAAGATTCTCAATCTTTTCTGCAAGGGCGGTAATGTCTAATCCGTTTACCTCAATTTTTACTGTATTCATTTTATTTAATTTTACAATTATGGAGGCAAATTTTGAAAACTAAAAGGCACAAAAAAACACCACATTATTTTGTGGTGTCATTTTGTAGAGTAGTCAAAACCCTTTATCGATCAGTGTTAATTAAAAATTTATCCCTTTGAATTATTTTTATTTTGTGGGGTAGATTTTAAAAATTCGAGCCAGTCCGTCAGTAAATCTACCGTTCCTGTACAATAATATTTTTTATTTTCATTCTCATCATCAGTTTTTAAATAGATATTCCCTTTTAACGTACTCTTTGCAGGTACTCCTTCAAAAACTTCTGTAATAAAGTTTATAAAATCTGTCTTATTTCCTGTAATAATATTGCTATTGAAAAGAACGCCGAAGAGTGTCCCGAAACTCATTTTGCTTGAATTCCAAACAAAGGGCTTTTTCGGTCGCATTATTTTCTCTGTACTACTCTCGGGCGTTTCTTTCTGGGTTAATTCATTAATTTTCAATTGTAAATAATCAAAAATCAGCATATTTATCTCTTCCCTTAACAGTAAATCATCTTTTGGCTGGTCTAAAACATTTTTATGATAGATATATTTTTGATCGATCAGATAACATACGGCATCAAAAATACTCTTTTCAGCAATCCTGTCTGCCTTTTGTATAATAACGTCCAAATAACACTTTATTTCTAATTCTCGCTTTACACTTTCCCAGACCCAAATACTATAAAAAAGACGGCAATTCTCTTTTTTTTTATTAAACTCTATTATATCATCAAAATACTTTTGAATCTCTAAATAATCCTCACGAGGGGGAACATAGCCCGATTTGGTTATTCCATTATTTAATATTTCACGCATCCTATCTAAACGCTTTACATCATTTTCAATATAATAGGTTTTATCCAACTCTTTGTGTGCCTCATCAAAACGGGTCATGTTATAAGAAATGGAAGAGTATTTGTCCTTTCTTTTAAAATCATCATTGCTGTTATACAGTTGTTTCAATTTTTTCATAAAAAAATCTTTAAATATTGTTTAAACTACTTTTAAAGTCGTTTCCAATCCTTTTTTCTCTGCACTTCGTTTGTAGAAATTTCTAAGAACCTCAGCATTTTCGGCATTCGTTTTCTTAATGTAGGTTAAAAACTGGGTTTCTGTGGCGTGTCCCGTGATTGACATAATGACAGGGGTAGGAATCTCTCCGTACAGGTTGGTAGCAAATGATCTGCGACAAATGTGGGAGGTCATTAGTTCATATTTCGGAAACGTTCCCGATACTTTCCTGAATACTTTTTCTATTCCTGCGGTTTCTGCTTCTTTTTTATTTATACATTCCATTTTTGCGCCTCTCACCTTCTGGGTAAACCCGACTGCTTCGCCAATCTCTTTGATATACTCGTTGAATTTCTGTTCTGAAATAGCTTTAGGAAGGTTTCCGCCTCTCTTTTCCAAAGTATGTGCTATTTGATTATTTATTGGAATTTCGGCAAATTTGCCCGTTTTCTGTGCCTTAATCCTTATCGTATCGTCTTTGATGTGCGATAAGTCCAAACGCATAAAATCTGATACCCTGAGACCTGTATTAAGTCCTATTATCAATAAATCACGGGCATTGTCAAGATAGGGCGTTTCCGAAAAATCGTGTCTGAATAACTTTTCTATCTCTACAAACGTTAAATAAATATCCTGTGCCTGTTCCTTTGGTTTTACAAATTCTTTGTGCTTATAATCTTTAGAGATTGGCAGACCTTCAAAATCTATACAACCACAAAAAAACTTTACATATTTTACAACATTTCCGATTGTATTTTCAGACAGCTTTTTTACATCACGGCAATAATTGATAAAATCGTAATAAAAAGACAATGTTATATCCGAGTGCTTTAAATCTGTCTTTTTATAGCTTTCATACTGTAAAACATGATTTAACATCGTGGTATACGCTAAAACCGTACGGGGACTTAATTTCTTTCCCCTGTACAGCTTATTCGGAGCATTACTGACAAATCTCTCAATCCATTTTGAGAAATACAGCTTTTCAGGATTGCTTTCGTCTACCCGATTGAAGAAAACGGCAACTTTTGTCTTTAGCCAGTCCTTACCGATCACCTCTCCACTGTTATAATCAATGTTGTATTTTTCGACAATGAACGTTTTTAATTCCAAAAGCTTCGTATTAACAAAATCTTTATCTAAAGCCTCTATTTTATTTTTTACTTTCTCATTTTTCGAATCCCAGTAATTGTAATTAATCTGCAATCCCGTTGAGGTTGTAAAATCATATTTCTTACTCTCCCAAAGCCGAATATAAATTCTTGAAATCGGGTTTTGTCGCTTCTTTATAAAATACATTACTTTCATTCTTTTAAATTTTATGCTAATTTAATAAAATCCCGAATATGTCCCGAAAAAAATTTTATTTATCTTTATTTCACTTTATTTTACCTTATCAGGAAAACCAATAAAATAAGGCTATAACCATTAAAAACAAAGAGATTGACAACGGTTGATATAAAAACGGTTTTCGTCCCTGTGAGTCTACAAAAACCATCCTTTTTAAGGGTGGTTTTTTGTTTCTGTTTTTTTTCAGAATTTCAGCTTCGTTATTTTTAATAAATTTTTATTTTCTCCGTTTTTAATTTATTTTAAAAATAAAAGACTACCTCAAAAAAAAGCAGCCTTTCCGATTTTATATCTAACAATATTTATAAATATTCTTTAGGAACTTCAATTCCGTTCTTTTTCATATATTCTACCAGATCATTATACTTATCCTCAAAACCATTACCGCATTTATCTGAAATACTGCAAATATCAGAAGGTTTAATTTCTAAAATATCAGAAATTTTGGTAAGGATTTCCAGATTAATCTTCACTTTGGAATTTTCGATATCAGAATAGGCTTTCTGAGAAATTCCCATCTCAAAAGCCATATATTCCTGAGTAAAATCTTTACTTCGTCTTATTTTCCTGATATTTTGTCCGCATATTTTCATCTCTCTTGTTTTTAGTAGTTTTCGGTATATTTTAGAAGTATATCTATTAGACTTACACAAAGTTAGTAAATACCTTTGTCAAAACATTATTACACTACATGATATTTAAATATTACCTTAAAATTTGTTTGTAGAATTAGGCTTTAATAGAAAAATATCAACTTCAGTACAACACAATAGGAATTATGGAGACGCAAAAATTTAATTATGACAATAATATTGTCAGAGCATTCCTCTATGCTACAATCGCATTCGGTTTGGTGGGTTTTTTACTCGGGCTTACTGCTGCGCTGATGCTTTTTTATCCTGAGCTTCCGGAATTTTTATTCGGAACCGATGATACAACGATTAAAAGTTTAGTATCTGGAAATATTCAGGGACTTATTAATACTCAGGGAGCTTTAGGTTTCGGGAGAATCAGAATGCTGCATACGAGTGCTGTAATTTTCGCTTTCGTCTGTAATTCCTTTTTCTGCGGTGCATATTACAGTATGCAGAGACTTCTTAAAACAAGAATGTACAGCGACACTTTATCATGGATTCATTTCTGGACATGGCAGATCATGATTGTTTCTGTGGTTATTACTTTCCTTATGGGAATCAACACCTCAAAAGAATATGCAGAACACGAATGGCCGATTGATATTTTAATTACTGTTTCATGGGTGATTTTCGGGATCAATATGTTCGGAACCATTGCCAAAAGAAGGGTGCGACACCTTTATGTAGCCATCTGGTTTTATATGGGAACGTGGCTTGCTGTAGCGATGCTTCACATCTTCAATAATCTTGAAGTTCCGTTGTCTTTCACTACATGGAAATCTTATTCCATCTACGCAGGAGCTAAAGATGCTTTGGTTCAGTGGTGGTACGGTCATAATGCGGTAGCGTTCGTACTCACAACTCCGGTTCTTGGTTTAATGTATTATTTCTTACCAAAAGCGGCAGACCGACCTGTATTTTCATACAAATTATCAATCATTCACTTCTGGTCTCTGATCTTCGTTTACCTTTGGGCAGGACCACACCATTTACAATACACGGCGCTTCCGGCTTGGGCACAGGCGGTGGGAACAGGTTTCTCCATCATGCTGATCGCTCCGTCTTGGGGAGGAATGCTGAACGGATTGCTGACTTTGAGAGGAGCTTGGGACAAAGTAAGAGAAAATCCTATCTTAAAATTCTTCGTCGTTGCGGTAACCTGCTACGGAATGGCAACCTTTGAAGGTCCTCTTTTAGCAACAAAATCTTTAAATAAAATTGGCCACTATACAGACTGGGTAATCGGTCACGTACACATCGGAGCATTAGGATGGAATGGTTTCATGGCTTTCGGTATCGTTTATTATCTGATTCCGGTGATGTGGAGAACACAGCTTTGGTCCAGAAAACTAGCCAACTGGCATTTCTGGCTGGGAACTTTAGGAATTATTTTCTACGCCGTTCCGATGTATATTTCAGGATTTACACAGGGATTAATGTGGAAACAGTTCAATCCGGACGGAACCTTAGTTTGGAAAAACTGGCTGGATACCGTAACTGCAATTATTCCTTACTATAAAATGAGATTCTTAGGAGGTCTGTTCTATATTTCAGGAGCCATTTTAATGGTGGTGAATGTTATCAAAACCGTCAGAGCAGGATCTTTCCAGAAAAACGTTCCGGCAGAAGCTCCGGCACTGGCAAACATCGGATCTGCAAGAAAAGAAGGCGAAGGAATCCACTTATGGATCGAAAGAACCCCGAGAGTTATGGCAATATTGGCTTTCATTACAGTAGCCATCGGAGGTTTGGTAGAAATTATCCCGACATTAACCTTAAAACAGAGTGTTCCTACCATTACGGCAGTAAAACCTTACTCACCGTTGGAACTGGAAGGAAGAGATTTATACATCCGCGAAGGCTGTAACGCCTGTCACTCTCAGATGATCCGCCCTTTCCGTGATGAAATTGTAAGATTTGAAGGCAAAAACGGACAGTATTCTAAAGCAGGAGAATTTGTTTACGACAGACCATTCCTTTGGGGATCTAAAAGAACAGGACCGGATCTGCAGAGAGAAGGTGGAAGAAACCCGGATTCATGGCATTTCAAACACATGTATAATCCAAGAATTACCTCAGCGGGTTCTATTATGCCGCGTTTCCCTTGGCTGATCAGCAATACACTGGACAGAACAAAGACGGTAGACAAGATGAAATTAATGAAAAATTACTTTGACGTTCCTTATTCAAAAGCAGAAATAGATTCCGCCAATCAGTGGGCAGACAATCAGGCAAATGGTATTGTGAAAAGAATTTATTCTGAAGCGAAAGATGTGAAAGATCAGGTGGAAAAAGACCGTGCTGCAAAAGGAGCTTCATTCGTTCCGCTGGAAAAAAGAGAAATCGTAGCCATGATTGCTTATCTGCAAAGATTAGGAACAGACATCAAAACCACTCAGATTCAAACTGCAAGTGCAGAATAATTTAAATTAAATTGACATGAAAACAAGAACCCCGATTTCAATCTACATTCTCGTAACAGTAGGTTTAACGATTATGGCGTTCGAAATGTTCGCGCACGATTCAGGATATTTTTCTTCACCTTTTTTCTGGGGATTAATGCTTATTGCCATTATTCTTCTCCTGATTATGAATTCCATCGGAGATTTAATTGAAGGTGAAAATTTTAAGAAATTATCTGACGAAGAAAAAGCAGCCTATATTAAAGATAAAAATACACCTTACTTTCAGAAACTCTGGAATTCGGCATTCAAAAAGCAGTCTGCAACAGAGGAAAAAGATATTCTTATCGATCACGGATTCGACGGAATTACGGAGCTGGACAATTCTCTTCCAAAATGGTGGATCGGTTTATTCTACTTCGGGTGTATTTTCTGTGCGGTATATCTAATTGCCTTTACCTTCACAGATTATGCGCATCCCGATGCAGAACTGAATGCAGAAACCAAAACAATGCTTGCTTCTATTGCTGAGTTTGAAAAAACCGCACCGCAGGTAACACTGGAAACTGCAAAATACAGTGCAGACAACATCGCGGAAGGTCAGGAATTATTTAAAACAAACTGCGTAACCTGCCACGGAGAAAACGGAAAAGGCGGAATTGGCCCTAACCTTACAGACACACACTGGATTAATGTACAACAGAAAAGCCTGTTTAAAAACGTAATCTGGATGCTGGAAAACGGTTCACCTAATAATCCTACGATGAGACCTCTGATTAAAGAAGGAACCATTACCGGAAGAGATGCCGAAAAAATTGCAGCCTATATTTATCACATCAATCAGGAAACCCCTCCTATTACTCCGGCTCAGGGCGGTGCTGCCCCACAAGGCGAACAGGTAAAATGGGAGAACGGAAACGAATAAAAAATAATTATCTCAACACTTAAACCATGCCAAGCCCCCTATCCATACACTAACTAAACATTTTGAATTTTCATTTTTGCTAAACCTTTTCAACAGAAAAATGATTAAGAAGGGGGCTTTTTAAACAATTCAAACCCGAGCCTTGACTGCCATTTTCAACTATTCACTTGACAATAAACTAAACTAAATTCCATAATTGGCAGTCGAGGCAGGGTTTTTGTATTAAGAAAAAGTGTACCACAACATAGTAACAGTACGGTAAGTATTGTTATATTTGTTATAAACCCGATCACTTTTGAAACTGAAAATCAATAAAAGAAAACTCTTAAAGCGTTTTGCAATTACCATTATATCCATACTGGTATTTTTTTCGTTATTAGTACTTAGTTTAAGACTTCCTGTTGTTCAGAACTTTATCAAAGACAAACTGGTTGTTTATCTGGAGAAAAAAATCAAAACAAAAGTTAGTCTCGAAAGAGTCTACGTAGGCTTTCCCAACAGTCTTGTGATGGAAAACCTTTATCTGAAAGGTCAGGATATCGACACCCTTTTGGCGGTAAAAAAACTGAATGTAGGTTTAAATATGCTTAAACTCATCAATTCCACCGCAGATATTACGTCTGTAGATCTGGAAGGAGCAAGAGCCAACGTGGCGAGAAAACCCGACGGAAAATTTAACTTCGATTATATTCTGGATGCTTTTGCAACAAGCGATAAGGAAGAAAGTGCGTCCAAACCGTTCATTATTTCTTTAGATAAAATCAATCTGAAAGACATCGGTGTTACCTTCAACGATCAGCAATCCAGAAATGATATTCAGCTTTACTTTAAATCTTTTGATACAAGGGTAAAAACATTTGATCTTCAAAAGAATTCTTACGCCGTCAACGACATCAATTTAGACGGCTTAAAACTGAAACTGAAGCAGGATCTTGTAGAAGAAATTTCCAAAAAAGTAGAGAAAAAAGTCGATTCTCTTAATAACAAAAAGCCCATGCAGATTGGCTTAAGAGGAATTAAACTCACTAATTTCAACATTGATTACGGAGATGACAATACCAAAACTTTCGCTAAAGTTTTATTCAAAGAATTAAGCACGAAAGTAAATAAACTCGATCTGGAAAACAATGCCTACAATGTGGATAATGTTTTCCTTTCTGGAGCCGATATTAACGCCAATTTATATCTTCCTGCGAAAAATGCCAATCCGAAAACGGAGCCGGAAGTTTCAAAACCTTCGGAAAAAGAAAAAGCACTCAGTCTTCTTTTAGGAAAATTTGTTTTAAATGATGTAAAAGTCGCCTACAACAATACCGCAATTGCTCCTACCAAACAGGGAATGGATTTCAATCACCTGAATTTTTCCAAACTCAATCTTGAAGTCAAAAGCTTTAAAATGCAGGACAACACTTTTGCAGGAAACGTAAATTCCGCAGAAATTCAGGAAGCAAGAGGACTGGATATCCAGAAATTCAATACAGATTTTGTGTATAATGATAAACAGGCTTATTTAAAAGATCTTTATCTGCAGACACCGAAAACCATTCTTCGCGATGAGGTCGTATTAAATTACAATTCAATAGAACAGTTAAGCTCAAATTTAGGAGAAGTACAGATTTCAGCCAACATCAAAGATTCAAAGATCGGATTTTCGGATATTCTGAATATTGTTCCGACCTTAAGAAATACCACGCCTTTCAACAAATATCCCAATGCGGTTTTAAATGTTAATGCCAATGTAAAAGGAAGTGTCAATGATTTATTGATTAACAATCTGAAAATTTCAGGTATCGATCAGCTACGGGTTGCCGCATCAGGAAGAGTGAAGAATGCAATGAATCCGGATCAGTTGTATTACGATCTGAAAATAGCAGAATTATCTTCATCCGCAAAAACCATTTACAATCTGGTTCCCAAAAATACAATTCCGAAAAATATTTCGCTGCCTTCCAATTTCAGCATCAAAGGAATTGCAAAAGGAACTACGAAAGTGGTTACAACAGACCTTAACCTCTACTCTACGCTTGGAAATGCTTCCGTTAAGGCAAATGTGGATATGCGCAGAAAAAACAGGGAACTGTATGATGTAAAAGCCAATCTTCAGGGACTTCAGTTGGGGAAAATCATCCAGAATAAAGAAATCGGAGCCATTTCTGCACAGATTTACGCGAAAGGAGAAAGTTTCGATTTTAAAAATGCCAATGCCGATCTTAAAGGTCATGTTGCTTCGGCTGTTTACAAAGGATACCGTTATCAGAACATGAATCTTACCGGAAAAATCCGCCACGGTGTGTATAACGTTGTTTTAAATTCAAAAGATCCGAATGCGAACCTGATGTTAACCGCTTCCGGAGTGTACAACGAAAAAAATCCGACGGTAAAAGTAAACGGAGAAGTGATAAAATTAGACCTCAACAAACTGGGATTCTATAAAGATCCGATGATTCTTGCAGGAAAAATCGACGGAGATTTTTCTAATCTCGATCCCGACAATCTGAACGGTTATCTGAATTTAAAAGACTTTGCTTTTTCGGATACCAAAGAAGTATACCCGATTCAGGAAGTGAATTTAAAAGCGTCTTCAACTGCGGATTCCACCCATATTATTTTCAATTCCCAGATTGCAGATGTCGAATTAAAAGGAAAATATAAACTGACGCAGATTTTCGGAGCTTTATCGAATACAGTCAACCAATATTATCAGTTCCAAAAACCCGGAAAAGCACAGAAAATTCAGGCAGGACAGTTTTTCACCTTCAATGCAAAAATTAAAAATGATGATCTGATCAGAAAATTTGTCCCGGAACTGAAAAGTTTTGAAACCATTAATTTAAACGGAAATTATGACGCAGATTCTCAGAAAATTGAGATCGACGGACAGATTCCGCAGGTTCTTTACGGTGAAAATTCTATTGAAAATGCCACCATAAAAGTAACGAATGAAAATAATGCTTTGCAATATAATCTTTATGTTGCAGGGCTGAAAAGTTCCAGCTTTGCACTGAATAAAGTAGGAATTACAGGAGATATTGCCAATAATATCATCAATTATAGCATCACCACGAAAGACCAGAAAGAGGTTACCCAGTTCCTGATTGCCGGAAATGCAAAATCACTGAACGACATCACGGAAATTTCTTTAAATCCGAATGGTTTAAAATTAAATTATTCTGACTGGACGGTTTCTGAAGGAAATAAAATACAGATCAGCAAAAACGGAATTCTGGCAGATAATTTCAGACTTTCCAACGCAGGAAGCGAAATTGCCTTACAATCCGAAAGCCAGACTCCGAATGCTCCGCTGAATGTTTCTCTGAAGGATTTTAAGATTGAAACCATCACCGAATTAATTAAAAAAGATACGGTTTTGGCAAGAGGAACGATCAACGGAACGGCTCAGCTTAAAAATATTACGAAAAACATGACCTTCACTTCGGATCTTAATGTATCTGATCTGATTGTCTACGGAAATCCGGTAGGAAATCTTGCCATAAAAGTCAATAATAATGCTCCGAATCTACTGAATGCGGATATTGCGCTTTCCGGAAATAATAACGATGTGAAAATTCTGGGAGATTACAATACTTCTTCCAGCACATTCGATATGAATATGGCGATCAATCAGCTTCAGATGAAATCTGTACAGGGATTCTCGATGAATGCGATAAACAATACAGAAGGGTATCTTTCCGGAAACCTGAAGATTACAGGAACAGCATCCAAACCGAATATTTTAGGTAAAGTAAAATTCAATGATGTAGGTTTGGAAATAGCAAAAACAGGAAGTGATTTCAGAAAACTGAATGACGAAATAAACTTTACCAATCGCGGAATTGAGTTTGATAATTTTAAAATTAAAGATAAAGACGGAAACGCGCTTAGAGTGGACGGACAGGTTCTTACGCAGACATACAGAGATTTTGCCTTTAATCTTGATGTAGATGCACAGAATTTCAAAGTAGTGAATTCTGAAAAATCCAACGATGCCATTATGTACGGCGTTCTCTCTATTGATGCAGGATTACACATCCGCGGAAACTTAAATTTGCCGAAGGTGGACGGAAGACTGGCTGTTGCAGACAACACCGACTTTACTTTTGTGCTTCCGCAGTCTTCTCCTACGCTTCAGGAAAGAGACGGAATTGTAGAATTTATCGATCAGGATCAGGTTGTTTTAAATAAGACTGTACAAGCAGATTCATTAAATTCCCAGAGCAAAATTAAAGGAATGGACGTAAGTGTGAACATCGAAATCAGTAAGAAAGCAAAAATGTCTTTACTGATTGATAAAGCCAACGGAGATTTTGTGAAACTTCAGGGGGAAGCGGAATTAACGGGCGGCGTCGATCCATCGGGAAAAACCACGCTTGTCGGAGTCTATGAAGTGGAATCCGGAAGTTATGAAATGACGGTAAGTGTTCTGAAACGTAAATTTGATATTCAGAAAGGAAGTACGATTACATGGACCGGAGAACCGACAACGGCAAATCTGGATATTACCGCCGTCTATAAAACCGAAGCCGCCCCAATTGATCTTGTGGAACAGCAGATCAGCGGAGAACAGGCTTCTACACTCAATCAGTTTAAGCAGAGAATTCCTTTCAGCACGTTACTGAAAATGAAAGGCGAACTGCTGAAACCTGTAATTACTTTTGATATTACGACAGACGAAAAAAATAACGCGGTTTCTTCCACGGTTACAGATATTGTGGATCAGAAACTTGCCCAGTTGAGAACTCAGGAATCTGAAATGAACAAACAGGTTTTCGCACTGCTTCTTCTCAACAGATTTATCGGGGAAAATCCTTTTGAATCCGGAGCGGGACTTTCGGGAGAAATGTTGGCAAGACAGAGTGTGAGTAAAATTCTTTCCCAACAGTTAAATAATCTTGCCTCGGATCTTATTAAAGGAGTGGATCTTAATTTTGATCTTGAATCTTCTGAAGATTATTCTACAGGATCTAAAAATACGAGAACAGACCTGAATGTAGGGTTAAGTAAAAAATTACTGAACGACCGTCTGAAAGTTTCTGTAGGAAGTAATTTCGCACTGGAAGGAGAAGCGCGGCAAAATGAAAACATGACGAATATCGCAGGAGACGTAACGGTGGATTACAGCCTTTCCAGAGACGGAAGATACATGCTTCGCGCATACCGTAAGAACGAATATCAGGTTGCGCTTCAGGGGCAGATCGTAGAAACAGGCGTAGGATTTATCATCACTTTGGATTATGACAAGTTCCGCGATATTTTCCAGAAATCTAAAAACAGAAAGCAGAAGGAATCCAGAAAAAACCAACAAAACCAAGTTGTAGAATTTAAGTAAATGAAAAAAAGTTATCAGACCTATTTTAAATTTTTAATCACCTGCGGAATGGCTTCCGCAACACTTTCCTGCAGCAATACAAGATTTCTGAAGAAAGGACAGATGCTTTACACGGGTGCGGAAGTGAAGATTAAAAACGATACTTTGCCGAAAAAGGAAAAGAAAGATCTTCAGAGTGCGCTTCAGGATAAACTGACTCCCAAACCGAACTCTTCATTTTTAGGATTAAGACCTAAACTGTATTTTTATAACATCGCCAAAGAGCCGAAAAAAGAAAAAGGCTTCAATTACTGGCTGAAATATAAAGTGGGAGAAAAACCTGTTTTGCTGGGTGATGTAGACCGCGAATTCAATAAAGACATCATTGTTAATTATTCTGAAAACAAAGGATATTTCAATGCAAGAGCTACCTATGATACGGTTTCCAAAAATAAAAAAGCCAAAGTAATTTATACTTTGAAACCGGGAGCAAGATATCTGATCAGCAATGTAAAATTCCAGAAAGATTCTTCACTGGTGAATCAGGAAATCCAGAATCTGAAAGACAATACGCTTTTGAAGCAGGGAAATCCTTTTGATCTGGATGTGATAAAAGCTGAAAGAGAAAGAATAGATAACCGACTGAAAGAAAGAGGGTTTTATTATTTCCATCCGGACAATCTCATTGTTCAGGCAGACAGTACGGTAAGCAAAAACCACAAGGTGGAACTGAATGTGAAGCTGAAGGATAATACTCCGGATCTGTCTACGCAACAATTCAGCATTGATAAAGTAATCGTTTTCCCGAATTACAGTATTCAGGATGTAAAACAAGGAAAATATTCGATCCCGATGAACACAGATTCGCTTCAGAAATATGAACACGGCGATATCTACGTTATCGATCCTCAGAATAAATTTAAACCGAAAATTTTCGACAGGGCATTATATTTTAAAAAAGGAGATCTGTACAACAGAACGAATCATAATCTTACGCTGAACAGACTCATCAGTCTTGGTGTCTTCAAATTTGTGAAAAATGAATTCATTGTTTCAGATTCTTTACAACATAAATTTGACACGTATTATCTTCTGACTCCGAGAGAGCTTCAGTCGCTTCGTCTGGAAGCTTTGGGAAGAACCAATTCTGCAAATTACGCCGGAAGTGAAGTGAATCTTAACTGGACTAACCGTAATTTTTTCCGCGGCGCCGAACAGTTTAAAGCTTCTGTTTACGGTGCTTTTGATTTCCAGATCGGAGGTCCTGAAAATGCGAAAAATATTTTCAGAACGGGAGCGAATGCGCAACTTTCGATTCCGAGGATTGTTGCGCCTTTCAGATTTAATTCTTCAAGCGCATTTGTTCCGAGAACCAATATTTCGGTAGGCTACGAATTCCAGAACAGAACAGAATATTATTCCCTCAATACTTTTACGGGATCTTTCGGGTACAATTGGAAAGAAAACGCACGAAAAGAACATGATCTGAAGATTTTTGACATCACGTATGTTTCTCCGGCAAATATTACAGATGCTTATCGAGAGATCTCTCAAAATAACGATGCTTTAGCAAGAGTGGTAAAACCTCAGTTGATATTCGGACCGATTTATTCCTATACGTATACCAACACGATGCTCCAGAAGCCAAATACTTTTTATTATAAAGGAACTTTGGATCTTGCAGGAAATTTAACCGGTTTGATTACAGGAGCGAATGTTGAAAAAGATAAAGAAAGAAAAATTTTCGGTGTTCCGTTCAGTCAGTTTGCCAAAATTGAGAATGATTTCAGGTTCTATCATAAATTCAATGAAAAAACTTCTTTGGCGACAAGAGCTATTGCGGGAGTTGCCTATCCTTATGGAAATTCGGAGTATATTCCTTTTTCCCGACAGTTTTTCTCCGGAGGAAGCAACAGTGTGAGAGCCTTCCGTGCAAGAACTTTAGGACCGGGAAGTTTTGATCCTAGAACCATTAAACCGGGATATTATTTTGATCAGTCGGGGGATGTAAAACTTGAACTGAATGCGGAATACAGAGCCAATCTCTATAAATTTTTAAATGTTGCCTTGTTTGCCGATGCCGGAAATGTATGGCTGATTAATGAAGATTCCCAAAGACCGGGAGCTAAATTTTCTAAAGAATTTTTAAGCGAAATGGCTGTAGGCGCAGGTTTTGGTCTGAGACTTGATTTCTCTATCCTGATCCTGAGACTGGATCTAGCCATGCCATTGCGCGTTCCTTATTATGAAAAGGGCGAAAGATGGACATTTGATAAAATTAATTTCGGAGATTCGAGCTGGAGAAAAGATAATCTTATCCTGAATATCGCCATCGGATATCCTTTCTAAACCAAACCATCAATGATCGAACAATTAAAATTTTTCTGGGAAACGTTAAAAGAATCATTCAGACAATGGAATAACTCTTCGGCTTCAAGTGATGCCGCAAGTCTTGCCTATTACGCTATTTTTTCAATTCCCGGGCTTTTAATTATCATCATCTGGATTGCAGGATATTTTTTTGGTGAGGAGGCTATTCGCGGAGAAATCACGAATCAGATCAGCGGAATCATGGGAAAAGATGTTGCAAAAAGCATTCAGGACATGATTGCAGGAGCTTTAATTGACAGAGAAAATATTTTTATGAAAGCTGTGGGAGTCGGTTCATTAGTTTTCGGTTCCACTACTCTTTTCTTTCAGCTTCAGCACTCGCTTAATAATTTGTGGGATGTTCAGGCAACTCCTCAGAAAGCATTCGTGAAATTTTTACTGGACAGAGCCAACTCTTTGGGAATGATCCTGATTATCGGTTTTTTACTGATGATTACGATGGTACTTTCTTCAATGATCAGTATTCTGAATAACTGGATTACGAATTATTTTGGGATGGAAACCTATCTGATTGTTCAGTTGGTGAATTTTGTGATCGGTTTTGCCATTGTCATGTTGCTTTTTGCATTGATGTTTAAAATTCTTCCTGATGTAAGAATGCGTTGGAAACCTGTTTGGAACGGAGCTTTTCTAACGGCAATATTATTTACTTTGGGTAAATTTTTACTCAGTCTTTATTTCGGGACCACAAAACCTACTTCCGCTTTCGGAGCTGCCGGAACCGTGATTCTGATCATGATGTGGATTAATTATTCCTGTATGCTGATTTTCTTTGGTGCGGAATACACGAAAGTTTACGCCTATAAAAAAGGATATACCATTTTACCATCGAAACACGCAAAATGGAGCGATGCGAAATTGTATGAAGAAAGTTTAAAAGAGAAAATAAATGCTGAAAAAGCTTAAAATAAAAAACCTTCAGAGCGTTCTGAAGGTTTTATTTTTACATTCTGTTTACGGTTTTTATTCCGAGTAAACCTAATGATCTTTTTATAGTTTTTGCCGTAAGATCTGATAAATTTAATCGGAACTGTTTCAGATTTTCGTCTTCCTGACTGATAATCGGATTGCTCTGATAGAATGAATTGTAAGCTTTTACCAAATCATATACATAATTGGCTAAGAATGCCGGACTTAATAATTCTGCTGCTTTCTCTACCGTACCTTTGTAATTGGACAAAAGCATAATAAGTTCTTTTTCATATTCATTCAAAGCCAGATCTGAAGTCGTTTTAAATTCAAAATTAGCTTTAGATAATACCGATTGAATACGTGCATAAGTATATAAAACGAAAGGTCCTGTATTTCCTGCAAATTCTACACTTTCATCCGGATTGAACAGCATTTTTTTCTTAGGATCAACTTTCAGCATGAAATATTTTAACGCAGCCTGCCCAATAATTTCGTAAGAAGCTTCTTTTTCTTCGTCGGTAAGACCTTCCAGTTTTCCTAATTCAGTAGTAATTGCTTTAGCTTCCTTATACATTTCCTGCATCAGATCATCTGCATCTACTACGGTTCCTTCACGGGATTTCATTTTTCCGTTCGGAAGTTCCACCATTCCGTAAGACAAATGATACAACTGGTCTGCCCATGAATATCCTAATTTTCCTAAAATTTTAAATAAAACCTGGAAATGGTAATCCTGCTCGTTTCCAACGGTATAAATCAGTTTCTGAATATCGTTTTGCTTGAAACGCTCTACCGCAGTTCCCAAATCCTGCGTCATGTACACGGAAGTTCCGTCTGAACGAAGCAGTAATTTCTGATCCAGACCTTCATCGGTAAGATCACACCATACAGAGCCGTCTTCTTTCTGATACAGCACTCCTTTATCCAAACCTTCCTGAATCAAATCTTTTCCTAAAATATACGTGTTGCTTTCATACTGAACCTGATCGAAATCTACGCCCAATCTGTTGTATGTTTCGTTGAATCCTTTGTAAACCCAAGAGTTCATCTCGTTCCAAAGGTTTCTTACTTTTTCGTCTCCGTTTTCCCAATCCAGAAGCATCTGTTGCGCTTCTTTCATGATTTCGGTTACCGGTTTACAGATTTCTTTCAGATTGGATTTTTCAGCTTCAAGTTTGCCTTCAACTTCCAATACTTCTTTAAAAATACTCTGAAAAACTTTAGTCTGAGATTTAATGGTTTCCAGTTCTTTTTCGTCAGAAATATTTTCTTCCTTATTCTTTTTGGAAATGATTTCCTCAACTTTTTTAGGAACAGCAGAAATCAAAGAATCATTATTTAAAGCTTCTTTGAACTGTTTTTCGAACTCTTCATGCAATGCAGAAAGTTCAGAAATATCTACTGTCTGAAGCAATTCTTTTTTCTTAGCTTCAAGAGTATTTATTTTTTCGTTTAATGCTTTAACTTCCTCTTTTTTAGGAGTGTCAAACTGATCAAATTTATTTACTCTGAAATCATTGAAGATCGTATTGGTCTGATTTTTCAATTCCTTATCAAACTCTACATAATATTTCCCAACGAAATGATCTCCTTTTGTATTGGTAGATTCCGGAGTTTCATTCTTCCCGAATTTCTCCCAGGCCAGCATAGATTTACAGATATGAATTCCTCTGTCGTTGATGATCTGCGTTTTAATGACATCATATCCTGCTTCTTTCAAGATCTGAGCAACGGAAAAACCTAATAAGTTATTTCTTACGTGACCTAAGTGAAGTGGCTTATTGGTATTTGGAGAAGAATATTCTACCATAACCGTAGCATTTTTCTTTTCTATAGTGTCGAAACCATTATAAACAGATGTAAAATTGTCTACGAAAAACTGATTTCTGATTTTAATATTAAGGAAGCCTTTTACCACATTAAAACTTTCCAGTAATTCGGTCTGCTCTGTTAAAGCTTCTCCCAATTCTACGCCGATACTTTCCGGATTTTTCTTCAACTGTT
This sequence comes from Chryseobacterium sp. HMWF035, assembly GCF_003094695.1. NCBI lineage: Bacteria > Pseudomonadati > Bacteroidota > Flavobacteriia > Flavobacteriales > Weeksellaceae > Chryseobacterium > Chryseobacterium sp. HMWF035. The sequence goes on from NZ_QEHP01000113.1 coordinate 42,999, forward strand.
TTACCAAAGGGAAAGTAACAATCGTAAAATCTCCTTCAAATTCTGTTTTATTTTCCTGAACTTCCAGAGTAATGTCTTTCAACTGAAACACATTTAAAATAACCTCCGAAAGTTTCTCTTCTATTATATTTTTAATATTCATTGTCTGTTATTTAAAAAACGAATGAGTCTTTTTTCTGCTCTGCAAATATACGGAAATAAAAAAACCGCCCGAAGGCGGAATAAATATGAATGATTAACTATTTTGAGTATTAATTTACATCCCAAAATATTTTGGTTGTCTGCTCGTCTCCACCAATTGCTGTGGATGCAGCGGCTACATTTGCACTGTTGATTGAATATTCTTTGATAGGATATAAAACTCTTACAGGCGGAGTAGGTGTATATGTTCTGTTGTCTAATCTTCTGTTGAACGTCCACGCTTCAAATCCTCTGTTGTACATTGCGATCCAAGCTTCATCCCCGATAATTTTTTTCCAAGGATTACCTGTTGCTGACTGTACTGCATAATTATGTGTGGCTAAATATGCTGCTTTATCTGTAGCGCTAACTTTCCAGTGATCCATAGATGCTCCGATTCCGGCATCAAAGTGAGTTGCTATTGAACCTACAGAATACCCTCTTGCTGCTGCTTCAGCCAATAAAAATTCTATTTCTACATAATCTGTTAAATACCCCAATCCGTTGGCAACAGATATTGACGGATTAATTAAAGATAAAGTCTGAGCCGCAGAAGGATTTAATCCAAAAGTTCCTCCTACATATTGTCCGGCATTCGGTCCGCTTAAAGCAGTTGTGAAATACTTGGAAATTCTCGGATCATTATTGGTCTTCAGATAGTTGATAATAAGGTTTGTTGCACAGAAATCTACCCTTCCGGAAAGTACAAGATCTTCATATAAAGGAGAGGTAAACAATCCTGTTGACTGGTACTGAATGATTGCGCTGTCTGTATTGGAAGAAAAAACGCCCGCACTGTAAGCTGATTCTACCGTACTTTTTGCAAGTGACGCGTCTACATCCGCTAAATTCATCCCTAATTTCAGTTTAAGAGAATTCATAAATTTTCTCCATTTAGCCAAATCTCCTCCGTATACCACATCATCAGATCCAAATCCTGCAGCACTGTTATCCAATGCACTGATATCTGCATTGATTCTTTTAATCAGATCCTGATAAATTGTTTTTCCGTCATCATATTTTGGAGAAAGAAACTGCTCGATCTGTAAAGCCTGAGAATACGGAACATTTCCGTAACTGTCTACCAAAATCTGAAAGAAGTAAACCTGCATCGCATCAATCATTGCCAATCTGTTTGCTTTTACTTTGGCATCCAGAGTTTCTGTGGCAATAATTTCTTTAGATTTATTAAGAGAATTCAAAGCGTAAAACACCTGATTCCAATGCGCATCTGCAACATCTCTCCTTCTGAAAGAATATCTTGTCCCTTCTCTGTAGGTAACATCGGCAAGCTGTTGCGTTAAGTGTCTGAATATACTTCTGTTAACATTCAAAGTATTCATCTGGTTTAGTCCAGTAACTACGCCTGATGAGAAAAGATATCCACTCGGCGGATTATCGACAGGTGATTTAGGATCGACGTTTAGGGATTCTATGTCTTCACAAGATGTTAACATCAACAAAGCGCTTCCTATAATTAAAAATATTTTTTTCATGAATTTTTTTTAAAATTTAGCTGTAAAATTAAATCCGAAAGTTCTTACGGTAGGCATTGCTCCTACTGAATAGCCTCTTGAAAGCAAACCTGCTCTTAATCCTGATTCCGGATCTGCGTAAGGTAAGTTCTTGTGAATAATCCAAAGGTTTCTTCCGATGATAGAGAACTTCATATCGTTTATAAATGTTCCGCTGTACCAGTCTTTTGGTAAGTTAAAGGTTAAAGAAGCTTCTCTTAATTTGATGAAAGAAGCATCATAGATGAATGCTTTTGCCGGCATTACAGAAATTCCTCCCATCAATTCTCCTGTATCTGCTAAAGGAATCGGAGTTGTATTAGGAGTTCCGTCAGGATTTACCCCTGCTAAAATAACATTGTTTCTGTCCGGAAAATCGGTTTCCGGATAAATTCCCGTTCCTAAACCATAATAAAGGTCGGTTGAGAAAATATCTCCACCTTTCTGTCCATCGATCAGGAAGCTTAAACTTACTCCTTTATAACTGATTGTATTTCTTATACCACCAATCCAATCCGGATTAATATTTCCAATAACCTGATCTTCAGCTCTAGCATATACTCCGTCTTCTACAACCGGCTGACCATTCAGGTATACATAATCTGTTCCTTTAATAATTCCGAAAGGCTGTCCTACAAATGCATTATAAGAAACTTCTCCCTGCACACTTTGCAGCAATAAATTATCTAATCCTTCGGTTAACTTAAGTACACTGCTTTTGTTTTTAGACCAGTTCAGATTTATATCCCAAGAGAAATTTTTCGATTTAAAAGGTGTTAAGTTTAAAGATAATTCGATCCCTTTATTTTGGATTTCTCCTGCATTCAACCATTGAGAAGCATACCCTGTCGAGTTGGAAACATCTGCTCTAACAATCTGGTTAATTGTACGGGTGTCGTAATAGGCCAAGTCAAAACCTATTCTGTTTTTAAGGAAGCTTCCTTCTAAACCAAATTCATATTCATTTGAGGATTCGGGCTTTAGATTAGGGTTATTTTTCACAGTATTTGCACTTACCATAGGAATTTTACCGAAAATACCTAAGATGGTATATTGGTCGAACAATCTGTAATTGTCTGTAGACTTACCTACTTTAGCATAATTTCCTCTAAGCTTTAAGAATGAAAGCCAATCCTGATTAACAAGATTTGAAAGTATTACTGATGCAGATACCGATGGATAGCCATACACATTACTGTTCTGAGCAAGGTTGGAAGATTTATCAACACGATAAGAACCTTCTACAAAATAAGTGTCTTTATAACCTAATGATGCCTGTGCATAAGCTCCCATTGTTACATTTTTAGCCAGATCTTCCTGTGCAGGTAACGGAGCTTCTGCTGTGTTGTTAAGTGCCCAAACGTTTGGTAAAATTAATCCTCCTTCTGTAGAGTTTCTAACCGCTTCAATGTAGTTTCTTCTGTAACTAGTCCCTAATAACCCTGTTACACTTAAATCATCGAACTTTTTATTATAAGCACCATACACATCAAAGTTAATCTCTGAAGAACGGATATTTTCAAGTTCATATCCCGAAGAAACAGATTTGCCAGACAATCCGAAGGATTCAGGCATACTTCCTAATTGCTTTCTTGTTTCATTTTTCTGATCGTAGGTATCTGATGACATTCTTCCTGTGATCGTTAAATCCGGAGTCACTTTATAATTCAGCATCAAATATCCAAAGAATCTGTTTCTTTTATCGGTCTGATAATTCTGATATCTGTCAAAATATGGGTTATTCCAGTACTTTGGACTTCCGTCATCAGCACTTACTCTGTTCCATGTAACATTTTGTCCTCCTGAATTAGAATAGGCATCTCTTAAAGAATAAATATCTACGTTATTCTGCCACCATTGTCTGAATCCTGTAATAATATTATCCCCATATCCCGTAGAGTTTCTTCCTTTAGTATCCTGCAATGTAAGGGAAGCATAGGTCGTAACATCAAATTTATCATTGAATTTATGATTAAATTTTGCCGAAATCGTATTTTTCTTTTGCTCGGAATTAGGAAGAACTCCATTTGAAAGGAAATTGGTATAATTCACCAAAATATTGGAATCATTATTACCAGACTCCAGACTCACTGTATTTACATAATTGGTAGCAGTTTCAAAAAAATCTGCGGGAGTATGTTTTGCAGCCTGCCACGCGTATGCTTTTCCAAAATTAGGAGAATTAGGATCATAAGAATCCCATTGATAGACCATTAAATTCGGATTAAATGCATTTCCTAAAGAGGCATCGTCATAAAATGGAGCATATAAATTTCCTGCAGCGTCTTCATCAAAATATTGACCATATCCTGCACCATATTTATCCTGATATTTTGCAAAGGTATTTTTATCGATCGAACCCACCTGAATTTCAGAAGAAAGCGTAATCCCTACTCTTCCGTTTCTTGATCGCCCTTTTTTAGTTGTAATTAAGATAACTCCATTTCCTGCACGCTCACCATAAAGTGCCGAAGCTGCAGCACCTTTCAAAACGTTAACACTTTCGATATCTGCCTGATTGATGTCGGAAAGGTTATTACCATAGTCATACCTCTCGCTAAAGTTATTTCTGTTGTCAATAGGAACCCCATCAATAACGATCAATGCCTGATTATTAGAGACAATTGATTTATTACCTCTGATTACAATATTGGCAGAACCTCCAAAGTTGGTTGTTGTTGAAACATTCAGACCTGCTGCTTTACCAACTAGCTGATTGGCAATATTACCTGTATTGACACCGTCGGTAATCGCATCAGCTTTGATTTGCTGAGTAGAATAGCCTAATGATTTTTTATCTCTTTTAATACCGAGTGCAGTTACGACCACACCTTCAATTTCTTGTGTTCTTACCGTATCATTCTTCTTTTGCTGAGCATTTGACACAGCTAGAGATGAGGATAATACCAGTATTAGTATTCCTGCTGTTAATTTCTTCATATCAAATTATATTTGCTAATCACAAATATGTGAAATTTTACATTCAGTACAAAATAAAATTAGCTAAATTTAACATTCAGTCAAATAATCTCATTAATAAATCAAAATAATTTAATAAAAAAAGTTAAAACCAATCAAATTAACAAATATCATTAACAATAATTACATCAAATTTTATTATTTATTAAAAAAAGAAGTGATATTAAGTAAATTAAAAAACTTTATAAAAAAAATACCTTTAATAACTGATAATGAATCATTTAGAATATTAATTAAAAAAATATCTATTAAAATAATAAATAAATATAATGCGTGACATATATTTATTTTTCAGAAAAAATAAATTTTAACACTTGGAAGTAAAAAAAACCGCCCGAAGGCGGTTTTGTATTAAAATTTGCTTAGCAAAAATTAGTTTTGATTCCAGAATGGAGTCTTAGAATTCTTAGTAAATGCCTCTGCGCTAGAAATGTTTGGAACATTTGCTGAATTTCCTACATATTCAGAAACAGGATAAATTAATCTATAAGGTTTATTTGGCATAGAAGCACTGGTAGCCAATGGTGTAATTGGGAAGCCTGTTCTATTATATTCTATAAACATCTCTGTAGGGTTAACGTTAGTTAATGCTATCCACTTTTGCGTCATTATGGCTTCAAGTTTTTGAGCATCAGTACCAGTCCAACCAAGCCCTGGTCTTGTATTGGCATTATTAATATATGAAGTCATACTAGTAGCCGTAAGACCTAGCCATACAGCTGAAGCGTTAATTCCTGCATTGAATGCTGTTTGAGCACCTGAAAATAATGAAGGATATCTAAGTGCTGCTTCCGCTTGTAAAAATTTACTCTCTGCTAAAGACATTATAACTCCTCCTCTATTACCAGAAGTAAGCGACAATGCAGCTGCACCTGAAAAGTTACCACTCGCCAATCTAGATACTGTTGTAAGATCTGAAGGAGCTCCAGGTTGTCCAGGTGTTGCACCTTGTCTTACACCTTTCAAAGATCCTGCTGGTAAACCTGTATAAGCAACTGTAGTAAATAATCTAGATCTTCTTGGATCTGGAAGAGCATTGAATTTCTGATAATAAGACTCGGAAAATGAATTTGGATTACCATTTAAAGATACAGCCATATGCTCAGAAACTGTAATTAAGCTATAGTTTTGAGGCGCACTTGAAGCTGAATTTATTCTCCAAGTTAAGAAAAATGGATTCATATTATCATCTGAAGAAGGTGAATAACCTGGATTCTCCAATACGTCAACCGATATAAAACTTTGTCCTGAATTAATTGCAGAACTCAAAGCAGCTAACTTTTGATCTCTAAATGTTGCCATTGTGCCTGTTACTTTACTCATTCTTAGCAACATTCTTAATTTAACACTATTAGCAAATGAATTCCAATTGGTCATATTACCTTGAAAAACAATATCATCCGAAGTAGGCACCAAAGCTGCAGGGTTCCCTGCTTGTATTAATGTAGTAGCTTCTTCTAAATTTTTATATAAACTTTGATAAACTGTCTCGTCATTATCATATTTCGGAGTAAGATTATCTTGTCCTTTGAAAGCTTCTGAATATGGTATATCTCCATACAAATCTACTATTGTTTGTAAGTAATACGCTTTCATAATTTTTGCCATAGCGACATAATTATCATATTTATGATCAGCATTAGCAATATTTTCTATATATACAAAGTTATTAACATTTAGATAAATTCCATTCCAAATACCATTGTAAAAAGAGTTATCAACAGCACTCAGTGTATATTCTTTCGCAAATGGGCTACCAAAAACATAAGAATTACCTGCCCAGCTATTCATCATCACATTACCGAATTGCATCATAGTATTTGCCTGCGTTCTGTAAATCTGTGAAACGGCTCCCGGAAATACTAACTGAGGAGAAAGTGCATCTTCGTGAATTTGGTTAGGATTTTCGTTTACATCTAAGTAATCATTACAAGATGTCGTCATTGCGCCTATTAACAATAAGGATACAATTATCTTAAATTTTTTCATTTTCAATTTTTTTTAAAAAGTTACATTAATGTTGAAACCAAAGTTTCTCGCAGTCGGATACTGTCCTGTAAGTGCTACACCAGCAGCATTTCCTGTTGTACTTGAAGTTTCTGGATCTGCATAATTTCTATTATCTTTTGCATATATAACAAAAGGATTTCTTGCGTAAACTCCCAATGTCATACTGTTAATAAATGTATTACTTAGCACTGAAGAAGGAATTTTATAGCTAAGTGCAATTTCTCTTACTTTCAATGCTGTTCCGTCTACTACAAATTCCTCACCTGTTGAAAGATATGCACCTGTAAAATAGTTAGTAACTCCAGTATAATTATTAAGACCTAAAACAGGTGTACTATTAGGTGTATAAATAGGGTTTGCAGCAGTACCAGTGTTTTGAACAGAACCTGGAACTATATATCCTTGCGATCTGTCAAATTCTGCTGTTTTCTCTAATCCACCAGTAAAGCCTAATAATCTTTTTGTAATGGAAACAAAACTATTACCAGTTCTGTAATCAGCTACACCAGATAATGTAAAGCCTTTATACCGAATTGAAGTAGTCATTCCAATAATGTAATCAGGATTTACTTTTCCTAATACTTCAAAAGTAGAAGTTGTTAAAGGTACTCCATTTGCACCAACAATTATATTTCCATTTGGATCTCTTTGATATTTTGTACCTTTAATCATTTGGCTTTCTTGTCCCTTTATCGCAAAAATACCTACAGCCGGGGATGAATAGCTTAGCAAGTTAACCTCGTCAATTCCTTCTCCCAAATCAGTAACTTTTGTTTTATAAGTGGTAAATGATCCTCCCAATCTCCATTCGAAATCAGAAGTTTTAATCGGAATTAAACCCAAGTCAACATCAAACCCTCTGTTAGTCATATCTCCAACATTATCTTGTAATCTTGCGATACCAGACGCATTAGAAACATTTCCGAATGTGATTAGATCAGCTGTTTTAGTATGATAAGCTGAAGCCTCAATAGTGATCCTGTCTTTAAATAAGCCTAAATTTAATCCTGCTTCAAAAGTTTCAGGGTATTCAGGTTTTACATCTCTTGACGTTTTCGATGTTGCAAATATATACGAAGATAAGGAGTTAAAAGGGTAACCTGTAGGGAAAACTCCTATTTGATCAATTGCGTAAGGAGCAACATTTGATGTATTTCCTGTTCTTGTATAGGCTCCCGTCAATTTAGCATAGTTAAGTATATCATTTTTAATTGATGGGAATGCTTTGGTAGCAATGAATGATAGTCCAGCTGAATAATAAGAATATCCTTTATTATTATCTGGAATTTTATAATCTGAAGTTACAGAACTTTTTTCATATCTGTAAGTTGCATTTAAAAATAAATAATCTCTGAATGATAAATCCACGTTAGCGAAAACAGCAAAAGATCTATTTCTAATGAATCCGTTTGATAAATTATAAAATTTCTCAGGAGTTAACACATTATTAATATTATAGAAGCCAGGAGTCTGAAGATCATATCCTCCAACTTGATTATATGTATTATAGTTATCCTGAATATTATTTCCTAAATTAGCCTTTAAACCAAAATCACTTGATAACTCATAATTGAAGTTCAACATTAAGTCTCCATAATAATTTCTTGTTCTGCTAGTACTTTGGAAAAAATTTGATCTTATATCCGTTTGACCAAAATCATGTAACCCTAAACCGTCTATACCAGTACCAGTATTATCATAAATGGTTTCAAAAGCAAATCCATTATTATAACTTGTACCTGTAGAAGCGGAAGTATTAAGGTTACCATTATATGATAAGCTAATATGATCTGTAAATGCATATTCAACACCTATAATAGCATTAAAATAAGTAGATTGTCTGTTATCCCTAACATTCGCTATAGTCCAATATGGATTCTGTGCATATGCTGTCCAATGTCCTTCAAGCCCCCTATCCCTAAAATCTCTCACATTAACAGTATTAGGTGTTTGAATTAAATCATCGTATAAATTAGAATCAGTTTGTGTTGTTCTTTGATCAATTAAGTTAAAATTCCCATCAATTCGTAATTTCCCAAACTTCTTTCCACCCTTAAAAAGGATTGAATTTCTTTTAAGTTTATCGCCTTCAACCATGAAATCATTTTCAGTTCTGTTGATGGATAAGAACGCATAAGAATCAGGACCTCCAACATTCATTGAAACACCATTCTGCATAATAACCCCATTCTTAAAAAACTTTCCTATGTTATCTTTATTATATTGATAAGGAGTCATTACAAAAGTACCATCTGCATTTGGCAGTCCGGAAGCAACCATTTGTCCACCTAAAGAGGAAGAAAATGCAGGTCCCCAAGAAGTATTTTCCCACGGAACATAATTGGTTCCTCCATAATCTTGACTTCCGTAGGTTGCATCTTGAATTCCATTACCATATCTATTTTGTGTAATAGGTAATTTATATACAGAAGAAATATCTACAGAAGATGTTATATTAAACTGAATTTTCTCAGATTTTGCCCCACGCTTAGTGGTAACAATTATCACCCCATTTGAACCTTTTTCACCGTATAAAGCAGATCCTGCTGGACCTTTTATAACGTTTACATTTTCAATTATTTCCGGAGGTAACTGCTGGAATACTGCTGAACTTGATATTACGTTATCAATTACAATTAAAGCTTGATTATTACCCGTTATAGATCTTGGACCTCTTAAAACTATTCTAGTTGAAGAGTCTACTGAATTATTTGTTGTGTTAATCTGTAAACCACCAACTTTACCAATTAGAGCTTGAGCAGCATTAGGGTTAGCTGCTTGATTAAGTTCCGCAGAACCAACAACTTTATTACTAGCAGTAAATTCATCTGCTCTCTTTTTAATACCCAATGCGCCAGTAACAACTACTTCTTCAATTTTCTGTGTTCTTAGAGTATCACCATTTTGCGCTTTTACCATAGCAAAAGAGGATGATAAAACTACAAGTAGAACACTTGCTGTTAATTTCTTCATATTTAAATTGATTATTTTTTATTATTTGCAAATATGTAAAACTTTCTTAAAGTAACCAAATATTTTGTTAAAAATCTTTAATATTGCATGATTTTACCTTGGTGAAATAGCGAAAATTATGGATTTAATAAAAAAATGGTCGATTTTTTATGTTGAAGCAGGTTGTGATGAAGTGGGTCGAGGCTGTTTATCCGGACCTGTGGTAGCTGCTGCAGTAATTTTAGATGAGAATTTTAACCAAAATTTGGTTAACGATTCCAAAAAGTTAAATTTTAAGACAAGAATGGATCTTGACAGCTACATCAAAGATAATGTTAAAGATTACGCAGTTGCAGAACTTTCTCCCGCATTTATAGATCAGCATAATATACTGAATGCAAGCATCCATGCCATGCATCAGGCTTTGGATAAATTAATAATAAGACCTGAATTGATTTTAGTAGACGGAAACAGATTTCATCCTTACAATTTTATTCCTCATGAATGTATTATCAAAGGAGATTCTAAAGTCTTGTCTATTGCTGCTGCTTCTATTTTAGCAAAAAATTACAGAGACAAATTAATGATCGAACTTCATGAAGAGCATCCCGAATATGGCTGGAACACAAATTTTGGCTATGCTACTAAAAAACATCAGGAAGCTCTGATAAAATTCGGACCGACTAAATATCACAGACAGTCTTTCAGACTGAAATATGACTAATATTGAATATTTGAAGTAAAAAAGAGAGGCAAAATTAAATTTACCTCTCTTTTTCATATTTTCAGAAATTCTATTTCTTTTTTCTTTGCTGCTCCTGAGATTTCTGTTGTTCCTGAGCTTTCTCCATCATCTCTCTCATACGTTTCTGGAATTTCCCTTCCGTTTTAGGCTTTTCTTTATTTGCCTGAATCTGCGCATGGATTTTCTTCTCATCCAGAATTACATATTTAATAACAAGGATTATTAAGATGTTAATGGCATTTGATACGAAATAATACCAGGAAAGACCGGATGCTGAAGTATTCAGGAAGAATAAGAAGGTAACCGGGAAGATGTACATTAGGACCTTCATATTTGGCATACCTTCCTGTTGTGGCTGCTGCATATTTCCTGAAGTCATTACGGTGTAAATTAAGATCACCACGGTACAGGCCAAAGCGAAAACACTTAAATGGTCTCCAAGGAAAGGAACTTTAAAAGGCAATTTTATCAAATCATCATAAGCCGTTAAATCTTTTGCAAACCAGAATCCTTTACCTCTAAGATCAATAAAGTTTGGAAAGAAACGGAATAATGCATAGAAAATAGGAATCTGAACCAACGCCGGCAAACATCCCGCCATCTGATTAACTCCCGCTTTTCGATAAACCTCCATCGTAGCCTGCTGCTTTTTCATCGGATCTGCATCCTTGAATTTGGCATTTACCTCATCAATTTCCGGACGGATCACTCTCATCATCGCGCTTAATTTGTGCTGTTTATACATAATTGGCGATAAGATTAGTTTCACAATAATTGTCATTAAGAAAATCACCCAACCTGCAGATAATCCCCATCCAGCAATTACACTGTAAAGCCACATAAAGAAATAACGGTTCATCCATCCGATGAAAGACCATCCTAAAGGAAGAATTTCATCAAAGTTTTTATCATATGTTTTTAATAATGGTAAATCCAAAGGCATAAAGTACCACGTGAAATCCTGATTCAGTTCACTTCCCGTCATCTGAACAAAACCTTCATAGTTTAATTTTTTCAGATACTCCCCTTCTTCAATGGCTTCCTGATTTCCTTTGCTTTGGGTAAAACCTGTTTTAGATTCAATTACAGAAGCGAAGAACTGCTGTTTAACCCCGATCCAGTTAAGCGTTTCTTTGTCTTCTTCCATCGTTGTTCTTCCATCGTAATCATAATCTTTATAATTATTGAAAGCATACGAGAATTCTGAGTGAGACTGTTCCTGCGCTCTACCCTTCTCAAGGTTTCTTACACTGTAATCCCAGATAAAATCTGCTTTATTATCAGACGTAATTTTTGCCAGTCCCTGTGTTCTTACTTTGAAATCTAAAGCATACTGATCTTTCAGTTCTGCTTTTGGATTATTGTTTAATGAATATACAAACTGAATAACAGCACCATTATAATTTGCCGTTAAAGTCGCAACATTTCCATTGACAACAGGAGCAAAAACTAAATCTTTAGTATTGATAATTTTCCCTGTTTTGTCTTTAAACTGAAAACCGTAGTTGGAGTTATTTTTTGTAATCAGATAAAGCGGAAGATCTGCGTTATCTGTTTTATGATCGTATGCCTTGTATTTTGCAAGTTCCACTTTAGAAACCTGCCCTCCTAAACTGTTGAATTCAATTTTCAATTCATTATTCGCCAGAGTTGCCGTCTGAATTGAACCGGGAGTTACATTTGGATTGATATTGGTTGCCTGAGTCTGTTTTACGGCATTTTTAGCCTGTTCAGTTTTCTGCTGCTGAGCTTTTACTGCATCTTCTTTCGATTGTTTGTTTTGGAAATAAAACATGAAACCGAAAAGAACTAAGCATAAAACCGCAAAACTAATAATCTGACTTTTATCGAGTCCGTTGTTCTGTTGCATTTTATCTTTAATTAAAATTTTTACCTATTAAATAATATATAGTAAACGCTATACATTTTCGAGTCGACAAAAATACTGTTTTTTTATCAAAACTCTATTCTTTAATGCATTACTATATAATAAACTCAGGCTGAGAATAATCAGTCTGAGTTTATTTATGACGTTTGTAATTTTTAAATTACTTTATTTTGAAGTACATGCTTTAATAAAAGCTCTGAATAAAGGATGCGGTGTAGCCACCGTACTTTTGTATTCAGGGTGATACTGAACGCCTACATAAAACGGATGATCCGGCATTTCCAACGCTTCCACCAATCCTGTTTCAGGGTTTGTTCCCGTTGCTAAGAAACCGTTTTTCTCGAATTCTCCAATGTAATCGCTGTTGAATTCATATCTGTGACGGTGTCTTTCCGTAATATTTTTCGCCCCGTAGATTTCGTTTAATTTAGAACCGTTTTTCAGGGAACACTTCCATGCTCCAAGACGCATTGTTCCCCCTTTGTCTACAACATTTTTCTGTTCTTCCATTAAAGAAATTACAGGATGCTCCGTAGAAGTATCGAATTCCATAGAGTTCGCTTTAGTGTACCCTAAAACATTTCTTGCAAATTCAATCGTCATGATTTGCATTCCCAAACAAATTCCCAACATCGGAATTTTATTTTCTCTTGCGTATTGAGCCGTAAGAACTTTTCCTTCAATTCCTCTGTCGCCAAAACCCGGTGCAACCAAAATTCCGCTAACTCCGGATAAAGTTTCTTTAATATTTTCAGAAGTTAAATCTCCACTATAAACCCATCTTACTTTCACTTCCGTTTCAAGATCTGCTCCGGCATGTTTGAAAGCTTCTGCAATTGAGATGTATGAATCCTGAAGAGAAACATATTTTCCAACCAACGCAATTTCGACAGATTTTTTAGGATTCTGGAATTTTTTAAGGAATGATTTCCAGTCCTTAAGATCCGCTTCTTTATCACTTTTCAGATCTAATTCCTTAAGAACCACATCATCAAAATTCTGTTTCTGAAGATACATCGGAACTTCATAGATCGTTTCCAGATCTTTACATTCGATCACGTTATCCAAAGGAACATTACAGAACTGAGCCAGTTTTGCTCTCTGATCTTTCGGGATCTTATGTTCTGTACGGCAAACCAAAACATCCGCCATAATTCCGCTCTCCATCAACTGACGAACGGAATGCTGAGAAGGTTTTGTTTTTAATTCTCCGCTGGAAGCCAGATAAGGCAACAAAGTAAGGTGAATTACCATAGAATTTTTCTCACCCAGTTCCCATTTCAACTGACGAACTGTTTCAATGTAAGGTAAAGATTCAATATCCCCTACCGTTCCCCCGATCTCTGTGATAATGATATCGTAGTTCTGTTTGGATAAGATTTTAATTCTGCGTTTAATTTCGTTCGTAATATGAGGAATTACCTGAACAGTTTTTCCAAGGAAATCTCCTTTTCTTTCCTTTTCGATTACCGTCTGGTAGATTTTTCCTGTCGTAACGTTATTGTTTTGGGAAGTAGGAGCATCAAGGTAACGCTCGTAGTGACCTAAATCCAGATCCGTCTCCGCACCATCTTCGGTTACATAGCATTCTCCGTGTTCGTAAGGATTCAAAGTTCCCGGATCGATATTGATATAAGGATCAAGCTTTTGAATAGTTACATTGAAGCCACGCGATTTTAGTAGAAGTCCAAGAGAAGCTGAAACGATTCCCTTTCCCAAAGATGAAGTTACACCTCCTGTCACAAAGATGTACTTAGTATTCTTTTTACTCATTAGATTAGGTTTGTGCAAAGTTAGGGGAAAAAGAGATACAAGTCAATTTTTTGTCACAATAAAATAATTCATTATATTTACTATTGATTATCAGTTAAATTAAAATGTCAATAATAGATAAAGAACACATTAATAAATCTATAGAAAATTCTAAAAATACCCACAAGCCTCTTTACTCCCAAATAAGAGAATTATACATTCCTATTTATAACGGATACTATGGAATTAGTAATTTTAGAATGATTATAGCAAAAGCAAGAAAATCTGATTTTAATAAAATAATTTTTGGCAAAAAAAGAAAAAGCAAAAGAATATTCCCTAGAAGTAATAGCTCAAGTATGATTAGATTTTATAATAATGAAATTATTAGAGAAGATCAAAAAGAAGATAAAGCTTTAGCTAGTGCAAAATTTACAAGTAAATATCTTAATCTCTTAAACTTAAATATTCAAAAAATTAAACACAAAGAAACAAATGAAAGTTATCTTATTGAATTTTTATACCAAGAAAATTATTTTTTAATCGAGTTTTTTCATGATAATGATATTGTTTTATTGATTCGTAATAATGAGAATAATAGTCGAAAAGCATGGGATTTTACAAAAGATCAAATTATTAATTTATTACAAGTCATAGAAAAAAATACAATAATCAAGAATGAGTAAATGCGATGAAATTTGTATTCCAAACAATTTACATTGGGAGGGAAAACCGATTGATGAAAATTTTGAAAATGAAAACTTATATAGAAGAGTCAGGATACCAATAGATCAAAATAAAATTAATGAGAGAGAAATTTCAGCAATTATTTTTCCAATAAAAGATGACTCATGTAATAGAGAAAAATATTCTAGTCCAATTGATGTTCTGTATAATGTTAATGCTAAAAATTGTGATGACCATTTTTTTAATTTTGGAATAGTTAGCATAAATTCAAATTACATTTTATCACAATCTTTTACACCTGAAGGCTCTGTAGATCAATTTACATTTAAAATCATTCATTCTCCTACAGAGTGTATGTATCCTCATTGTGAAGTTATAGTTTTTAAAAATAATGCAAGAATTTCCGATAATAAACCTAAATCTGTAAAAGCTTATATTCGCGATGTAATTATTAAAAACTGCACAATTATAAAAGATTTCGATTTTAATGATAACACTCTTATTGGACAAGCATTATAAGAAAAAAAAGGCTCCCAATAAATTGAAAACCTTTTCTAAACCAAATGATATATATGAAAACTATATCTTCGTTAACTCAAAATACAAATTAACATCGACATCTTTAGCCATACCTGCTCCGGTAGGATCGTATTTGATATCGTAATCCAGACGATTTACTTTAAATGCTGCCTGAATTCCCATCACTTCTTTTCCCTGCTGGTTTTTTGTAACACCGCCAAAAGTTACCGGTACTGTAATATCTCTCGTAACATCTTTAATCGTCAGTTTTCCTTTTAAAGTATACGTATTGTTTTTATCTTTGGTAAGAGAAATGGTTGAAAAACTCATCGTCGGATATTTTTCCGCACTAAAAAAATCTTCGCTTTTCAAATGCTTATCTCTCATTTCAACCCCTGTATTAATGGTATTTACCTCAACTGTAAAATTCAGGTCTGCATTTTCTAAAGTATTGCCCTTTGTGGAAGCCTTCCCGTCAAACTTATCAAATCTTCCCTGCACAAAGCTGATTCCCATATGTTTGATGTTGAAATTAGCAGAAGAATGCATCGGATCTACAGCCCAGTCTGTCTGTGCAAAACTGAAAACACCGAGTAATGTAAATACAACAGTTAAAAGTAATTTTTTCATTATATAATATTTTGAATTAATTCCTGTACAAAGGTAAGTTGCTTATAACAACGTACTATTGATATATTTTATTTTTTTAAATCAGATGTAATTATTTTTAAATAAAGAAAATTAAAAAGACAGATTACACCAAATGTAATCAATGAATTTAAATAAATTAATAAGCTGAAGATATGCTCCTCTTTTGTTCCGAAAGGATTGAAGCCTGACAAAATCAAACAAATAAGATAAATAATTTCAAACAGAAGTGCCATACTTAAGACAGAATGATAATTTCTTTTAAAGATGATAACTGTTATAAATGACACACCCGAAACAAAACCACATTCTATAAGTATTAAAAAAGAATGCATTCCAAAACTTCCTCCAGATAATGTGAAAATGTATAAAATCAATACACTCAATATGAAGTTTATAAAAGTCATCAACACGAAAATCTGGGCACTTTTCAGCAAGATATTTTTCATAGCCGAAAATTAATTAAAATTCGAAAGAAAAATTCAAAAAAAATTTTGAACTTCGCAGTATGGCAAAACTCAAAACAGCATATTTCTGTCAGAACTGCGGAACCCAGTATTCCCAATGGATGGGACAGTGCAAAAACTGCGGACAATGGAATACCTTGGTGGAAGAAGTAGTGGAAAAAACAACTTCACACAAGACTCCGCCTTTTTCAAAAACAAAACAGCACGTCATCAATATCGTAGAAGTTGAAACCAATGAAGAACCGAGAATAAAAACACCTTCCGAAGAGCTCAACCGGGTTTTGGGAGGCGGAATTGTTTTAGGATCTGTTACGCTGATCGGTGGAGAACCGGGAATCGGTAAGTCTACCCTGCTCCTTCAATTGGCTTTGAAAATGAAGAAAAAAGTTTTCTATGTTTCGGGGGAAGAAAGTGCTTCTCAAATTAAAATGAGAGCCGACCGTTTGACTGATATCCAAAATCCCAACTGCTTTTTGTTTACAGAAACCAATCTGGAAAAAATTCTTCATGAAGCTAAAAAACTGGAGCCCGACTTTGTGATTATCGATTCCATTCAGACATTGCAGTCACAACTGATTGAAAGTTCGCCGGGAACGGTTTCCCAGATCCGCGAATGCTCCAATGAGATTATTAAATACGCCAAAGAAAACAATGTTCCTGTATTTTTGGTAGGTCACATCACGAAAGACGGACAAATTGCAGGTCCGAAAGTTCTGGAACACATGGTGGATGTGGTTTTGAATTTCGACGGCGACAGAAATCATCTTTTCAGATTATTGAGAGCCAACAAAAACCGTTTCGGATCGACTTCCGAGATCGGGATTTATGAAATGATTTCTCAGGGTTTAAAGGAAATTAAAAATCCATCGGAAATCTTAATCACCAAAAAATTTGAAGAACTTTCCGGAAATTCTGTAGCTGTAACTTTGGAAGGAAACCGTCCGATGCTGTTGGAAATTCAGGCTTTGGTAAGCACTGCAGTTTACGGAACACCGCAGAGAAGTTCCACTGGTTTTGATGCCAAAAGATTAAATATGCTTCTCGCGGTTCTCGAAAAAAGAGCAGGTTTCCAACTCGGAGCAAAAGACGTTTTCTTAAATATTACCGGAGGAATAAAAACCGATGATCCGGCTTTAGATTTAGCGGTTGTCGCTTCCATTCTTTCATCGAATGAAGATATTGCAATTTCCGAGCATTACTGTTTTGCGGGAGAAATTGGTTTAAGTGGCGAAATCCGTCCGATTGCACAGGCGGAACAGAGAATTACCGAAGCGGAGAAATTGGGCTACGAAAAGATTTTCATTTCTAATCTGAACAAATTACCGAAGAAAAAATTTGGGATTAAAATAGAAGAAGTAAGCAAAATTGAGGATTTTCATGAAAGATTATTTTAATTAAAAACACAAAATATTAAATGATGAAAACCAACATTCTCAATTACTATAATCATCTTGCAAAAACCTATGACGAAAACCGTTTCGGGAATTCCTACGGAAAATACATCGATGAACAGGAAAGAGCTTTTTTAAATTCCTTTTTTAAAAATAAAAACTACTTAAAAATTCTGGATTTAGGTTGCGGAACAGGAAGATTACTGAATTTTGCCACTCACGGCGCAGATTTCAGTGAAGAAATGCTGAATATTGCACGACAAAAATATCCTGAAAAAATTTTAACGAAAGGAGAAATTTCAAAAATCCCTTTTGTGGATGAATTTGACTGTATTTTCTGTTTCCATGTCATCATGCATCAAAACAGAAAGGAAACGGAAGCTTTTTTAGATGAATGCTTTTCGAAATTAATCAAAAACGGAACTTTAATTTTCGATTATCCTACGAAAAACAGACGAAAAGTTGTTTCTCCACAGGAAGATTGGCACGCAGGAAACAGTTTTACACCCAAAGAAATTTCTGAATTATCCGGAAAACGATGGAAAATTAAAAATACAGCCGGAGTTTTACTGTTCCCAATTCACAGGATTCCGAAAAAACTGAGAAGATATTTTCTGTCTCTGGATATTTTTCTGTGTAAAACCGTTCTGAAAAACTGGGCTTCCTATCAAATTGCTGTTTTAGAAAAACGATGAAACAGCAGATAAAAAAATGGATTCCCCATCATTGGAAATTGCAGTTGAAATTATTGCAGCGGTATTTCGGTGAACGAAAAACAAAATATGTTTATTCAAAAGACTACAGTTCCGAAAACATCGGAGAATATAAAATTGAGCTTCGGCAGGTCATAAAAAAAGGAGAATTTTATGAGAACAAACTTCATAATCTGAAGATTGTCGGAGAAAAAACCAACCATCTCATTATTCATCCCAACGAAGTCTTTTCTTTCTGGAAACTGACCGGAAAGCCTAGTAAAAGTAATGGCTTTAAAGAAGGAAGAAATTTAATTAAAGATCATATTTCGAGTGATTTTGGAGGCGGAATTTGTCAGTTTTCTTCAATTTTATACTTTTTAGCATTACAGTCAGGTTTAAAAATCATTGAAAGATATCCGCATTCCATAGATATTTATAAGGATCATGAGCGTTTTACACCTTTAGGTTCAGACTGTACCGTAGTTTACGGTTATAAAGATCTGCAGCTTCAGAATCCGTTTTCCTTTCCTGTTCAGTTACAATGTTCCGTCGGTGATGGCGAACTTTTGGTAAGTCTTTTTTCCCAAGAAAAAATTATTATCCATCCCATCGATTTCAGCTATTCTGAAACTGAAAAAGGAGTTTGGGCAGAAACACACCGCAACGGTGAAATTCTGGCTAAAAATTTCTATATTCGTTTATGAATTATTTGGCGCACTCCTTCCTTACCTTTACAGACGGACAGATTGTCGGTCAGTTTCTGGAAGATTTTATCCGAAACAGAGACCGTTATTCTTTTCCGAAAGATATTCAGGATGGCATTACTTTACACCGCGCCATAGATACGTTTACAGATGGTCATCCCGCCATTCACGAAGCTAAAAAAGTTTTTGCGCCTTTGGTAAGATTGTATGCCGGAGCTTTTGTGGATGTTGCGATGGATTATTTTGTAGCGAATGATTTAAGTCTGAACTCTTTGGAAGGCTGGAAAAATCATTCCCAAAAAGTTTACCGTGTTTTGAATGAAAATTATGAATTTCTTCCCGAAAATTTCAGAATCATGCTTGAAAAAATGGAAGAAGGCGATTGGCTTTACAATTACCGCTGCGATAAAAACATCGGCTACAGCATGAGAAACGTTCTGAACAAAGCAAAATATTTAAACATTGATATTCCCGTTCACGAAGCTTTTTTAAAAAATAAAGATTTTCTTCAGGAATGTTATGATGATTTTTTTTCTGATTTATCAGAACACGCCAAAGGAATCAATGCGCTTTTACAGCTCGAAAATTAATTTTTAAAACTGCTGAAACAAATAACGGTTCGGATAAGTTAATTTTTCACTTTTTCGGTTTCCGTTAACAATGATGTGAACAATATTGATCTGATCGTCAAACAAATTATACAGAAAACTTACCGCTGCTTCTACTTTTTTAGGATTGTCTATTTTTTCAGATTCAAGGTAAACATTAACGGATTCGTGATCTTCTTCGTAGCCTACATAATTAACGTTCAGAAATTTATTATTGCCTTTTAACTTAAAATATTCCGCAGAATAATTTTTAAGAGATTCGTTGAGCTGTGCTTTGAATTTCGGATCGTTGAAATGAAGTGATTTGCTGTATTTATTATTCAGTCCGTTTTCCAGATCATCCAGAAAAAAACGTCCTGTAATTTCAAACGTTTTGGATTTCTGATTGTAATTAATTTCTACAGAACCTACATGATAAGGATGTTTTGCCTTTGTAAAAGAGAAAAATATTATTAAGACGGAAAAGAAGAAAAACAGTTTTTTCATTGTAATAAATCAAGGATTTTTTGTGGGTCTTGTCGCATATCGAAGAACAGAAGAACTTTAATTTTAGTCTCGCTTTCTTTTCGGAAAAACATTCTTACGTGTTTTTTGCCGATTAAAACACTTTTCGTCTTGTGAAAGGAACTTTGAAACTGAGAATATTTTCCATTTTCAAGATCATTTGTTATTCTTTTCACATCTTCTAAGAAAATAACAACTTCACGATTGGTCCAAACTCTCTTAAGAAATTCGATATTTTCGGCTAAAGTTTTTTTTGCTATTTCTGAGAATTCAATCTGCATATTTCTTCATCAATAAACTTAAAGAAATCCTTTTTCGAGATCATGTCTTCATCTTTCATAGATTCCCCATATTTTTCAATCTCTTCAAAAATATGAGAAGGCAGACCTTCAACCATTTCATAATTATTTTCTACAATTCTTACTCCTTTCAGTCTTTCTAAAAGCTGCTTAACGAAAAAATAATCTTCTTTATTATCTATTTCTATGGTAAGGTTCATTGTATTGATTTTACACAAAGTTAAAATAAATTATTATTGTAACAATTCAAGTATTTTTTGTGGATCTTGTCGCATATCGAAGAACAGTAGAACTTTAATTTTAGTCTCGCTTTCTTTTCGGAAGAACATTCTTACGTGTTTTTTGCCGATTAATGCTGAACGGATGTCTTTAGAATATTTTTGAAAAAGTAGGAATTTACCTTCCTTCAATTGATTTGTTACTTTTTCTGCTTCATCTATAA
The DNA here is from genome assembly GCF_003094695.1 of Chryseobacterium sp. HMWF035. Classification (NCBI taxonomy): domain Bacteria; kingdom Pseudomonadati; phylum Bacteroidota; class Flavobacteriia; order Flavobacteriales; family Weeksellaceae; genus Chryseobacterium; species Chryseobacterium sp. HMWF035. The sequence continues at coordinate 63,983 of NZ_QEHP01000113.1, forward strand.
AAATACCGATCTCTTTCTCAGTCCACGTTTGGGAGAGAAACTCAAGAATATTTTCATAACTCCGGCTAGCTACTTTCGAGAATATAATTCGCACGCTTTTTTTCTTGCATATGAAAAAAACTCCTCTTCTGAAACCATGTCTTTATCTTCCAGACGATCTGCATAATCTGCCAGTTTATCAATAAACCATTTTGGTGTTCCGTCTTCATAAAATTCTTCCTCTTCTTTTACAGAAACAGATTTCACTCCTTTTATTTTCTCTAAAAGTTGTTTGATAAAGACAAAATCTTCAGCATTTTCTAATTCTATATTAACAAGCATACCATTGAATTTTATAACAAAGTTAAAATAAATTTTGTATCATCGCGTTTCAAAAATAATATTGGAAAAATGCAGGATTTTTTATTCTATCTGAACCTCGGCTGGGAACACATTATTTCTTTGGATGCACTCGATCATCAGCTTTTTGTTCTGGCTTTAATTGCAGTGTATTCTTTTAACGATCTAAAGAAAGTTTTAATTCTTGTCACCGCTTTCACCATAGGACATTCCATTACTTTGGCATTAAGCACTTTTGACATTATAAGAATCAATTCAGACTGGATAGAATTTCTCATTCCGCTAACGATTGTTTTAACTTCGCTGAATAATATTCTCATCCGAAATAAAAAACAGTCTCAGAATAACGCCAATTATTATTTAGCCTTAATTTTTGGATTGATCCACGGAATGGGCTTTGCGAATACCGCAAGAGTGATGATTGCCAAAAGCCAGAGTATTGCCGTTCCTCTTTTAGGGTTTAATATTGGGTTGGAATTGGGACAGATTGCCATTGTTTTCGGGATTTTAATGCTGCTCTTTATTTTGCTTAAACTATTCAAAGTGAACCAGAAAGACTGGATTCTTTTTGTCTCTTCCGGCGTATTTGCTTTATCCTTAAAAATGACATTAGAAAGAATTCCTTTTTAACGCTGAAACATTTTCAAATTTTCAGCTACTTATTATTATATTTGAAAATCTTTAAAACAATTTCGGTTATGAAACTAAAAGTTGCCATACTTTCTCTTTCTGTATTTGCGTATACAGGTTTCACCGCACAAAATATTCAGAATAATCCGGGAAGCAACCACGGAAATAAATTCGAACAGTTAGGAACCATTCTTCCTACGCCCAATATCTACAGAACCGCTTCCGGAGCTCCCGGTCACGGCTATTGGCAAAACAGAGCCGATTACGAGATCAATGCATATCTGGACGAAGACAAAAGAAATTTAAAAGGTTCTGAAACCATTACGTATTACAACAATTCTCCGGATGATCTGGATTATATCTGGCTTCAGCTTGATGAGAATCAACAGTCAACGGTAAAGAAAGCGGACTTCCCTTTCTCTTCTACCCTTCCGAAAGCGGCAACAGACCAACAGTTGAAAGCTTCTGAAGTTCCGGCAATCGATAATGGTTATGGAGTAAATCTTGAAAAAGTAACAGATGCTTCAGGAAATCCTTTGAAATATACCGTCAATAAAACCATGATGCGTATTGATCTTCCTAAAGTTCTGAAAAAAGGAGAAAAACTGGTTTTCAAAGTAGACTGGAACTACAATATCCCAAACCGAATGAAAATGGGCGGTCGTGGCGGTTACGAAAACTTCCCTGAAGAAGGAAACGATCTTTACACCATGACGCAATGGTATCCGAGAATGTGTGTATACAGCGATTTCCACGGATGGCAGAATCATCAGTTTACAGGAAGAGGAGAATTTGCCCTGGTTTTCGGAAATTTTAAAGTTTCAATGAATGTTCCTGCAGATCATGTTGTGGGTGGAACAGGAGAATGTAAAAACTACGATCAGGTTTTAACATCTGAGCAATTAGCAAGATACAACAAGTCTAAAACTTCTACTGAACCTGTAGAAATCGTGACTCTGGATGAAGCTAAAAAAGCGGAGAAAAATCATTCAAAGCAGAGAAAAACATGGACGTTTGAAGCGAATGACGTGAGAGATTTCGCATGGACTTCTTCAAGAAAATTTGTGTGGGACGGAATGGGCGTTACGATTCCTGAAAACAACAATAAAGTAATGGCAATGAGCTTTTATCCGAAAGAAGCTTATGGATTATACAGAAAATATTCAACCAAAGCGGTTGCGCATACGATCAAAACCTATTCAGAATTTACTATTCCTTATCCATATCCTGTTGCGCAGTCTGTAGAAGCGGCAAACGGAATGGAATATCCGATGATCTGTTTCAACTACGGAAGAACGGAAAAAGACGGAACCTATTCTGAGGGAATTAAAAACGGAATGTTGGGCGTTGTGATTCACGAGGTGGGACATAACTTCTTCCCGATGATTATTAATTCGGACGAAAGACAATGGAGCTGGATGGACGAAGGATTAAACACTTTCGTGGAATATCTTACCGAAGAAAAATGGGATAATAAATTCCCTTCAAAAAGAGGTCCGGCGTGGACGATTGTGGATTACATGAAACTTCCGAAAGATCAACTAGAGCCGATTATGAGCAATTCTGAAAATATTATTCAGTTTGGTCCGAATGCGTATTCCAAACCGGCAACAGGATTAAATATTCTTCGTGAAACGATCATGGGAAGAGAACTTTTTGATAAAGCTTTTAAAACCTATGCGAAAAGATGGGCTTTCAGACATCCTGAACCTGCAGATTTTTTCAGAACGATGGAAGACGCAAGCGGTGAAGATCTGGACTGGTTCTGGAGAGGATGGTTCTATGGAACTGATCCCGTAGATATCGCGATTGATAAAGTGACGATTGCAGCTCCGGATCTGAATACTGCTCCAAGAGAAGCCAAAGAAAATAAATATAAAGTTGATAAACCTGCCCTGAACGAATTTGAAGACATTTCAAAAATCAGAAACAGAGAAGATAAAAACATTACTTTCTACGTAGACAAAGACAAGGAAGCACAGGATTTCTATTACAGATACGACAGAGGTCAGGAAAAAGTGGATAACAACAAAGAATACACTTCTAAATTCGACGGTACTGAACCTTTAACGCAGAAAGAAAAAGATAAATTTAAAAATCTTACCGCTTATCAGATCGATTTCGTGAACAAAGGAGGTTTGGTAATGCCGATTATTTTAGAATTTACTTTTGAGGACGGAACAAAACTTACCGACAAATCTTCTGCACAGATCTGGAGAATGAACGAGCAGAAAGTTTCTAAAACGTATTATTTTGAAAAGAAATTAAAATCTGTTCAGCTTGATCCGATGAGAGAAACTGCCGATATTGATACTTCCAACAATTTCTGGAGCAACGACGGCGGAACGGCACAGGTTTCCAAATTCGATCTCTTTAAACAGAAAGAAGCAGGAAATGCAAGAGGCGCTTCTAACGGAAGAGTAAACCCGATGCAGGCTGCAGGGAAAAAATAAGCCGAAAAGTTCTGTAACTTTTACATAAAGGGCACTACTTATTATTAAAAAATCATGAGACTATTTCTGATCCTTTTAATAATGAGCAGTGCCCAATTTTTTGCTCAGAAAACCATTGTTCCAAGTAATGTAAAACTCGAATCGCAATACATTAAAGATGAAATTTCCGATGCAGTATGGTACGCCGAAAAAGGTGATCAGAAAATGGAAATCGGGAAAATAACCTCTGAGGTAAAAAAGTTAGACAAAAACAGACTTCTTCTTAAAACTACGGTAAAGATGAATCAGGCTCCGGACAAACCATGGACGGATTCTACGGTGGTTAGAATTTCAGATTTTCAGCCGATATATCATTCCTCATACAATATGATGAGAGACATGGTGATTAAATTTGAAAAAAATAAAGCAACAGGATATTATTTCGATAAAAAAGCACAGAAAAAAGACATTATCGACGAAAAAATTTCTACTGAATATTTCGACAGCAATGCCTATCCCGCAATCATAAGATTTATGCCTTTAAAAGAAAATATATCCGCAGAAATGCCGATTTTCGATTATAATCCGGCTGCTAAAAAAGGCGTTATAAAAGCATATGTGGAAAATATAACCAAAGGAGATCTTAACGGTGATAAAGTCTGGATCGTAAAAATAACAGATGATATTCTGGACAGAAAGTCTGTAGTCACGTATTATATTGATTCTTCAACAAGGAAGGTTTTAAAACAGGAAATAGATTCCGACGGAAGAAAAATGGTTATGGAATCTGTGAAATAATTCATTAAAAGTTTGTCTAACGGCAAGCTTTTTTTTCTGCCAAAATTTCCGCTCGGCAAAAATTAGTCTGCCAAAATTTTCTTTTGTCTCTGTTGGCATACAATTAGAGAATTACAACACAGAAATAATTAAAAAATTAAATATATTATGTCAGTAAACTTTAAACCATTAGCAGACAGAGTTTTGATCGAGCCGATCGCTGCAGAAACTAAAACAGCTTCAGGTATTATTATCCCGGACACCGCAAAAGAAAAACCTCAGGAAGGTACTGTTGTGGCAGTTGGCCCGGGCAAAAAAGATGAGCCTACAACTGTAAAAGTGGGTGACAAAGTTCTTTACGGGAAATATTCAGGTTCTGAATTGAAATTAGAAGGAAAAGATTATTTAATTGTAAAAGAGGGAGATTTACTAGGAATAATTGGCTAATAGCTTTTTGCTTCTGGCAGATGGCTTTCCAGCATTGAAAATAGTAAATGAGAGATTTCAAAAAATTTGAAGTTTGGCAATTAAGCCATCAACTGACTTTAAAAATGTATACCTCAACCAAAAATTTTCCAAAGGAAGAAATGTTTGGGTTGACCTCTCAAGTCAGGAGATCATTTGCTTCTATCGGATATAATATTTCGGAAGGAAGCGGAAGAAATTCAGATAAAAAGTTTGCTAATTTCATCAATATTGCGCTGAAATCATCCAACGAAGCAGAAAACCAATTAATTCTTGCTAAAGATTTAGATTACATTCAGGAAAATGAATACCAAAATCTTTCAGAATAATTAACCCTGCTAAAAAAGAAGCTTGTCACGCTTTGGAACAGGCTTAACGGAAATTAAAATCAAATTATAAAAAATAAACCGCGAATTGCTAAAGCCAAAAGCTAAAAGCAAATCGCCAAAAGCTTAAAACAATGGCAAAAGAAATAAAATTCGATATCGAATCAAGAGACGCTTTAAAAAGAGGTGTTGATGCATTGGCTAATGCAGTAAAAGTAACTTTAGGACCAAAAGGGAGAAACGTGGTGATCGAAAAATCTTTCGGTGCACCTCACGTTACCAAAGACGGGGTTTCAGTTGCAAAAGAAATCGAACTTGAAGACAGAGTAGAAAACATGGGAGCGCAAATGGTAAAAGAAGTGGCTTCCAAAACCAATGATATCGCAGGAGACGGTACTACTACCGCTACTGTTCTGGCACAGGCTATCGTAAGAGAAGGTCTTAAAAACGTAGCTGCAGGTGCAAACCCAATGGATTTGAAAAGAGGAATCGACAAAGCGGTTGCAACAGTAGTTGAGAACTTAAAAGCTCAGTCTCAGGAAGTTGGAGATTCTACAGATAAAGTAAAGCAGGTAGCTTCTGTTTCTGCGAACAACGACGAAACTATCGGTGCTTTAATCGCTGAAGCGTTCGGAAAAGTAGGTAAAGAAGGAGTTATCACTGTAGAAGAAGCTAAAGGAATCGATACAACCGTAGACGTTGTAGAAGGGATGCAGTTCGACAGAGGGTATCAGTCGCCGTATTTCGTAACGAATCCTGAAAAAATGTTGGCTGAACTTGAAAACCCATACATCCTTTTGGTTGAGAAAAAAATCTCTTCCATGAAAGAATTGCTTCCTGTTCTTGAACCAATCGCTCAGGGAGGAAAATCTTTATTAATTATCTCTGAAGAAGTTGAAGGAGAAGCTTTGGCAACTTTAGTGGTAAACAAATTAAGAGGTTCTCTTAAAATTGCTGCGGTAAAAGCGCCTGGATTCGGAGACAGAAGAAAAGCAATGTTGGAAGATATCGCAATCTTAACCGGAGGACAGGTAATTTCTGAGGAGCAAGGTTTCACAATGGAAAACATTTCTTTGGATATGTTGGGAACTGCTGAAAAAGTTTCTATCGACAAAGACAACACTACGATTGTAAACGGTGGTGGTGACGACAGCAAAATCAAAGGAAGAGTTGCACAGATCAAAGCTCAGATGGAAACGACTACTTCTGACTACGACAGAGAGAAACTTCAGGAAAGACTAGCTAAATTAGCAGGAGGTGTTGCTGTACTTTACGTAGGTGCTGCTTCTGAAGTGGAAATGAAGGAGAAAAAAGACAGAGTGGACGATGCGCTTCACGCAACAAGAGCTGCTGTAGAAGAAGGTATTGTTGCAGGTGGTGGTGTTGCTTTGGTAAGAGCAATCGCTTCTCTAGAAAGCCTTTCCGGTGCAAATGCAGACGAAAACACAGGGATCAAGATCGTAAAAAGAGCGATCGAAGAGCCATTGAGACAAATCGTTGCTAACGCAGGAGGAGAAGGTTCTGTAATCGTTGCTAAAGTAGCAGAAGGAAGCGGAGATTTCGGGTACAATGCGAAAACAGACGAGTATGTAAACATGCTTGAAGCAGGGATCATCGATCCTACAAAAGTAACAAGAGTTGCCCTTGAAAACGCAGCTTCTGTTTCAGGAATGCTTTTAACAACTGAATGTGTAATCACAGAAGTGAAAAAAGACGAACCAGCAATGCCAATGGGTGGCGGAATGCCGGGAATGATGTAACAGTGTGTCGCTGAGACAATTTATATATAAAACCGTTCTGATTTTCAGAGCGGTTTTTTGTTTGAATTATGGTTTTCCGTAAGAAAATATTATAGCGATATTTTAATTTAGTGACTAATTATAAATAATATACATTTTATTATACAGAACCAATATTATACATATCAATTTTAATAAAAATTTATATATTTTTGATCTTCTGACATATATAAAACACTCATTGAAAAAGAATTATTTGCAAGAAAAACTACTTAAATCTATTATAATATTATACAACTAATTAACCATGATAAAAAAAATTACAATTGAGAATATCAAGGGTATTTCAAATAAAACTTTTGATTTGAATATTACACCCAATAAACCTAGCATTCTTGTTGCACCAAATGGATTTGGGAAAAGTTCTTTTGCTATTGCATTTAAATCCATGAATCAGCGAAGAATAAAATTGAATGAAGATGATTTACATGAGAACAATATATCATTACAACCAAAAATTTTAATTGAGTATCAAACCATAGACGGAACAATACTTAATTTAGAAGCGACAGCAAGCACAAATACAATATATCCACATCTTGATTATTTTGTAATAAATAATCAACTAAAACCAAGAGGTATTGGAAGTCAATATGGAGGAAGAGCAACCGCTGTTTTAGATATTAATAATATAGTATTGATTGATAGTATACCACCTAATATTCCTTTTCAATATCATCATAGAAACTACAAACAAAAATTTGGTGTAAACTCAAAAATATTACCAAATGCTACAGTACTATTTCAAAATAAAATTTTAATTGAAAAGATTAGTGAAAATTATTTGATATTAGAAAGAGCAAATGGATTAACATTTCAAAACAAAATTAATAATGTTATCAGTCAAATTAATGAAAACCCTACAACTATGACTGTGGACAAATTATTAAATTGGATTGATTCTAGTTTGCTATCTAACCTACAACAAATACCACATTTAAACACAATTGCATCTATAATAAATGATTTTGATTTAGGACTAGGGAATCATTCAGAAATAAAATCATATTTGTTAGCGATACAATGCATTTGGTTATTTAATGAAAATATAGAGCTTTTTAAAAATGCTTGTAAGTATTCAAACTACCTTTTAGAAAAATCAAGATTTGACACCACATTATCACAATTAAACTGCACATGGAAAGGAATTAGAAGTAGTCAAACTAATGGACAATTAGTTATAAAGTTTCCCAAAGCTATTGATATATCAAATGGACAAAGAGATATACTAACATTTGTTTCTATGCTTTTTAAAGCTCAAAGAAGCTTAAAAAAAATGTCAAATATTTTAATAATTGACGAAGTATTTGATTATTTAGATGATGCTAACTTAATCGCTGCCCAATACTATATAACTTTATTTATAAAAGAATTTAAGAATTCAAATAAAAGAATTTACCCTATAATTTTAACCCATTTAAATCCTCTTTATTTTAAAAATTATGCTTTTAGTGATCAAAAAATATATTTTCTTAATAAATCAACTGCCACAATTAATCCAAACCTAATTAATCTTTTACGTAAAAGAAACGATATCTTAATTAAAGATGATGTTTCAAAGTATCTCTTGCATTATCATCCCAATCATATAACGAAAAGATCAGAATTTAGAAGTTTAGGATTGAGTGAATTATGGGGAGAAAATAATAATTTTCAATTATTTTTGGATCAAGAAGTCTCAAATTATTTAAATGACAGAGAATATTGCCCATTTGCGATTTGTGGCGCTGTAAGAATAAAAATTGAAGAAATAGCATTTAATAAAATAACTTCTCCAATATTTCAACAGACATTTTTGGACACATGGAAAACTAGGGAAAAATTAGATTATGCTTTGTCTATAGGAATTCTTTCACCGGAAACTCATTATTTATTGGGAATTGTATATAATGAAGGAATGCATTGGAAAGACAATATAGACAATGTTACACCTATTACAAATAAATTAGAAAACTTAACTATTAAAAACATGATTAAAGAAGTTTTTCAATAAATAAAATAATTTAGCCATAAAAAAATTAACGTTTTGGCGAAAAAAAGCTTTTACAATGCACTCAGATGTCGCGGATTTCTAATCCGTGACATTTCCCTACCAAAGAACCTCATTCGTAAAAATTCCCAATCTACGCTTATACAATATAAAAATTTAAATCACGGATTGCAAATCTGCGATATCGAGGTTTACTCATCAATTTTATACTTTTCTATATCAAAGTCAAAATCAAATAATTCTTTTGGATGAATTTGTAATGCTACGGCAAACTTTATCATAGTTTTCAAAGTTAGATTTCTTTTTCCTTTTTCATATTTACTTACTTCTGCCGAATCAATACCTGTTAGAAATTCTAAATCTTGTTGAGTTTGGTTATTTTTCATTCTAATTTCAGAAATACGCTTTCCTATCAAAATTTGCAGGTCTTTGTGAAAATCCATTAATACTATGTTTTCAACTAAATTGCATTTATAAAAAATAAATATTATTGGGATATATGCCAGTATTGTGATTTTTTGTTATATTTGTCGAATAAAAGCATTTAATATAAAATCAATTGTCTATTTAGAGATTAAAAACACAATTTATCATATACCCTTGGTTTGTATAGGCAGGAAGCTCAGGCATTTTTACAACTTCCTCCTGTACAGCCAGAAAAATGTAAAAACAAATAACCAAAACCAAATTTATCAGATAACTAAACACCATGACGAATTCAAGAAAACTTAAAATTTATTCAAGATTTCAGAAAAGCAGCAACCGACTGATCATCGTTCCAGAAATCCGCCTCAGAGGAAAATGGCTTGATGAAATAGGCTTCGGAGAAGGAAAAATGGTGAATATTCAGCAGAAGAAAAATAAAATTATTATTACGGTGGATGATTAAAGAACTGACCGATAGCGCGGATTTTAAATCCATGACATTCCCTACCAAAGAACCTCGTTCAAAAAATCTGCAATCTATGCTTATACAATATAAAAATTAAAATCACAGATTACAAATCCGCGATATCGAGTAATTTAAAAGTTTCAAACTTCATCAGGACTTATTCGTTTTAATTTCTTTAATATCGTATTTCTTCTCTTTAATTGGTTCATTGGGAAAGAAATCTTTAATAGAACAACCTAATGCAATGGCGATTAAATTTAAATGAATTAAGTTATATTTAGCTTTTTTAGAAGGAGCCTCAATTTGTGAAATGAATCCTATGTTCTTACCAATCGAAAGAGATAACTCTTCTTGAGTAATACCTTTTGTTTCACGTATTTCTTTTATACGTTTTATAACAAATCTTTCTATTTCGTCTAATGATTCATTCATAAGTCAAAGTGAATGAAAAACATTAAAAAAAATTATGTACTATAGTACATATTTCAAGAATTGTTTTATATTTGTAAAACAAGTTACGCTAAAAATACCTTTGCGATACTTCAAAGAATATAAAAAGCTATTGCTCAGAATCTCGATTCGAAAACTGGTAATTTTTAGCATATAAGACGATAAACAGAAAGCTAATGAAAGCGCGTAATAAATTGATTATTTAGAGATTAAAAACACAATTTATCATATACCCTTGGTTTGTATAGGCAGGAAGTTCATAAATTTTTACAACTTCCTCCTGTACAGCCAGAAAAATGTAAAAACAAATAACCAAAACCAAATTTATCAGATAACTAAACACCATGACGAATTCAAGAAAACTTAAAATTTATTCAAGATTTCAGAAAAGCAGCAACAAACTTATCATCGTTCCGGAAATCCGCCTCAGAGGAAAATGGCTTGATGAAATAGGCTTCGGAGAAGGAAAAATGGTGAATATTCAGCAGAAGAAAAACAAAATTATCATTACGGTGGATAAATTGTAAAAATGATTTTACAGATTTATAGTCGCTGATTTTTGAAAATTTATTTGCAGGATATTTTCGTAATACATACATTTGAAATACTACAAAAAACTAATAATCAATGACAAACAAAACACTATTATGCGGTGTAAATAAAGAATTTGGCAATTTTCTAATGTTTCAGGAGAGATCAATTCAATCCCTTTATCCTTTAAAATTATTTTGAATTCTGAATCTCCGATGTCTATTTAAAAACACGAAACTTCGATCTTTCTATCTTTTAAAGAAAAGAAATACGCAAGAAATTACAATTCCCGCCTCTTTTCAAAGTGAAAATTTACCCTTTCCGGATTAGTTGACAAAAAATAACACAAAATAGTATAATATGATTAAAAAAATTTCAGACAATGGCTTCCTTCATCTCACCGACCAAAGCGAAGAACAGTTAAACGAACTAATCAACTCTTTAGGACAAGTAATTTTTACAACCGACGTTGTTGTAAAGCCTGAAAGTAAAGGAATGGTTACTTCCTCCAATGGGCTTGATTTTCATACCGACCATCATAAAGCTAAATATATTATTTGGTATTGCTACAAACAGACGGACTTAGGCGGTGACAGTATTTTGATGGATGCAGAAAAAATTTATCAGCAGCTTTCGGAAGACAGTAAACAACAACTTAAATCTATAGAACTTTTTGAACATAAAATTTTTCCTGACGACAAAGAAAGCTATCCTTTCGTTGCAACAGATGAAAAAGGAAACAGAAAATTTTATTATTCTTTCTGGCTTGTAAGAAATGAAGATAAGCAAAACCCTGCAATGCTAGAATTTCAACGACTGATTAAAAAAACCGAACCTATTAAACTAAACTTAAAAGAAAGGGATATTCTTATTGTAGACAATCATAGAATTTTTCACGGAAGAACCCCAATTGAAGGAAGCAAAGATCGTTTCCTGAAAAGATTTTGGTTAACAGCACACAATTCATAAATCAAAAAAAATATTACAAAATGGAAAAAACAGTTTTAATTTATCCAAATCCAATCTCTACAGAAAGAATTTCTTATCTAATTAACGAAAAAAACATTGATCCTGTAATTGCCAATCTCGACCTTGAAATGGTTAAGATGAAACTCCGGGAACCGGAAGAAGGTGAAAACTGGACTTACGAGCAATGCGACAGCGCTGAAATTGAATACAAAAGATATCTTCATCTGTGCAAAAAATATGGCAGAGGAATCGTCCCAAATAAAATTATGGATAAGTTTTGGCATTATCACATATTAGATACAAGAGCTTATCATCAGGATTGCGACACCGTTTTTGGATATTATTTACACCATTTTCCGTACTTCGGTATGCGTGGTGAGCAAGATGCAATAGATCTTAAAAATTCTTTCTATAAAACAAAAGATCGCTATCTAGAAACCTTCAATGAAGAAATTGCAAGAGATGATCATGAAATGAAATGTTGGCACGACTGCCAAAACCGTTGTTGGCATGCCTGTTCAGATGAAAAATAATATGATTATTGATAAAATATAAATTTGTATTGGCGGGAGTTTATTATGTTGCCGCTTTATTACACAGTTCAATAATTATTTTCTGAAATAAAACCAATGAAAAAATAATCAGATGTCGCGGATTTGAAATCCGTGGCATTTTCTATTTCTAAAAATCTTTATTCGGAGTAATAGCTAAAACTTTATTTGCATAAGATTCCAGTAATACATACTTTTGAAAGAATACGGATAAGCTAATAAAAAAACTAATAATCAATGGCAAATAGAACGTACTTATACAGTGCAAACAAAGAATTAAACAAATTTCGTGATGTTTCAGAATGGGCGAATGAAATTCCGCTGTTCTATAAAATCGTTTTGGGTTCCGAAACCGGAACGTCGACTTCAAAAATATGGAACTTTGAGCTTCCCATCGTTATTACAGCAAACTTTCAAAAAGGGCTGAATAAATTTTACGATTTTCTGGATTACCTTCAGACACAGCCTCATCTTGATGCCGAAGCAATAAAATCATACAGACAGGAAACAAAAGATTTCTTTGAAAAATATCCGGAAAGAGAGCTGGATCTGTTTTTTATGGAAGGCGGAGAAGTTTATGATCTTATTGGAGATATGTATCCTCTGGAAGAGCAAAACGACGCACTCTACAACGAAATCATCAATATCTCTAAAGACATCGACGAAATTCTGGAGAAAAAACCTGAAAATGTATTTGATTTTAAAGATATATACTGGCTTCAGGAGATAAAAAACGATATCACTCCCCTTTCTGTATACTGGACTTATGTGACGTATTATTCGTTCAACAAATCATAACTTTCTTGTGTCAAGATTGTATAAATTTATTCAAATTCTCCTGATGAGCCAATGGGTGACAGGAAATTCAAACTATTCTCATTAAAACATAAGATCATGTCATTCTTTAAAAAGCTTTTTGGCAAAAAACAACAGCCGGAACCACAACGTTCTGAAGAAATCCTGCCATGGATAGAACCTGCCGATAACCCATGGAATATAAAACTTCTGGACTTAAGACCTTTAAGCCAGACCATGATTTCAACCTCTCAAAATCAGCAGATGGCTGCTAATGCTATTTCTTACGGTACGGAGGATGGCAGAACTTTTTGGAATATAAATCCTAAGAACAGCAGAACCGTAGAATCAGGTTTAAAATTTATAATTGATGGTTCTTTGGCTCCGGGAGTATTGTTTAAACCCGAAACAATGGAGCACAAATGGGCAATTTATTTCGACGGAGAATATCTGATATTTGTTAGAAGCTGGCTGAGAGAGGTTTTTGTTATTGCTAAAACTTCGCAAAAGAATAATCAGCTAATCATCGAACAGATTATCGGGGAATTTACGGAAGGAGAAACTGAAGCTTTTACAAATACTTTTTTAAACTTTCTTCTTATAAGCCATGTTCTGGAAGAAATTGCTCCGGCTCCTCTGCCTGAAACACTCTTATCCGACACATATAAGGCAGGACTTTGGGCATTTTCTAGTTATGGAAATAAAGCACATGTAGGAACTTTTGACGAGAACTTTACCGCCTCTCCCAGAGGAATGCTCCGCACCCATTCTTTACTGCATATTGCTGTTGCACAATCCAACATACAGGAAATTGAAATCCAGATCAATAATGGGACAAACATCAATTCTTTAGCCGGCGACGGACTTTCGCCTTTACATTGGGCAACTGCACCGGAAAATACAGAATCTTTACGGAAGTTATTGGAGCTTGGTGCAGATCCAAATGCGAGAACAATTCAGGGGGCAACTCCGATCATGAATGCCAGTCAATCCAACAAAATAGAACATTTAAAGATGCTGTTACATTTCGGAGCTGATGTGAACGCAAAAGACGACCGTGGTTTTACCGCTTTACACCGAGCATCTGAAATGGGACATAAGGAAATTGTAACATTACTTCTGGAAAATGGTGCAGATAAAAGTATTGTTGCAGAAGATTATACCGCTCTCCTGTTGGCGCAAAACCGCGAACATAAAGAAATAACGGAACTTTTGAGCTGAAAAACACTCACCCTCAACAGATTTTAATTTTCCGCATATTCCGCAGTCATAATTTAACTGTGAATTTTGAAAACATCTGTTCATCAAATCGGATGAAAAGATCAATTTCTCATAAAAAATAATCTTGGCAGGATTTACCACTTACTTTAAAGATTAATCTAATTATCCAAAAAAATATGGGATCATGGAATACTTTACATCATTTCGACGACAGAAAATTCTACTCGGAAATTGTGCCCGATCTTAAAAACGACGGACAATTGCTCCATAAATATTTTAATTCGAAATTTGCAAAAAGAATACTTTACAGACGCGAGGATACAATTGATAAGGAAATTGCAGAAATAATAAAATTCAGCAGGTTTTTAGATAAAGACTTTAAACTTCATGAAGCCCTGTACGAGATTATGACCCGAGAAAAAAGCATCAACGAATCGTATACAGATTTTATTGAAAAACGTTTTCAGGATGAAAGAGATTTTGAGAATGCTAATGGAGAGATTATCGAAAGCATCAATTCCCTTCTTACTCTCATCATTTTTTCTGAATGTGCTGCATTTAATCCTCATCTGATATTGGGGAGAACCATATTCACAGATTGTGTAATGGCAACACCCAATTCCACGGCAGAAGAAATTATGGACAACTTTACCAATAACGGATTGGGAAGTATATTTTATTCCTCCTATTCCAATTGTAATGGACTGATCAATTGGGTAACGAATGAAGATTTACAGCTTTTGTGGCTGGATAAAGAGAACATCTATTCTGCGGATGTAGAGACGGATAATTATTTCTCAGACTTTTGTACATTTATAGAAATTGCTCTGGAGAATAATTTAGGTGTAATTTCCGGAACCAATATGAATGAAAGCACTTTAAAACTGATCCCATCACCATTGAATTTAAAAATAGATGTAGAAGAGCTGGGAATGGAATATGTAATCAACTATGACTAGTTTAAAACACCGATGTCGCGGATTTCTAATCCGTGACATTTCCCTAACAAAGAACTTCGTTCATGAAAATTTTCAATCTATGCTTTTACAATATGAAAATTAAAGTCACGGATTGCAAATCCGCGACATCGAGTTTATAATCCGTGACATTCCCTACCAAAGAACCTCATTCAAAAAATTTCCAATCTACGCTTATACAATATAAAAATTTAAATCACGGATTGCAAATCTGCGATATCGAGGTTTACTCATCAATTTTATACTTTTCTATATCAAAGT